>NZ_JBNGOX010000001.1:0-300387 GCF_050589785.1 Carboxylicivirga caseinilyticus
TTGGTGTTAATTATTTAAATTTCAGATACTTAAATATAATCAAAACCTTGTTTATTTCCTTGTAAATCAGTCAGTTTTTATTTCGAACTCAGGTTATTAGCATAATATATACTTTTTGCTATTTTTATATTGTTTATTAAAAACATCATACTCAAAATAACCTTTCAACCTTAATAATAATTACCATGACAAAAAAGGACTTCTTTATTCTTATCATTAAACTATTTGGTTTATACTCAGTAATAACTTCAGCCTTTATCACAATACCTCAGAATATTTCCCTTCTTATGATGGATTTTAATCTGGTATCCTTAATTTTTATTAGCCTGGCTGTGGCAATACCTATTACTTTATTTGTTTTCCTTATCTTCAAATCTCATCGTATCGCGAGAATGCTGAAACTGGAACAGGGTTTTGATACTGATACTTTAGAGCTTGGAAAGCTTAATTCTAATGAGATTGTTAAAATTGCTGTATTAATAATTGGGGGTATTATGATTCTAAATAATTTACCTCATTTTATTTTTCAGTCAGTCAGCTGGTTTCAGTCAGAAATGAGAAACAATATTCTTAACACTCCCGATAATTGGAAATGGTTTGTAAGTGGATTTAATATTACAATTGGTTATCTTTTAATAACGAATGTAAGACTGGTTGTAAAGATCTTAAACTACAAAACCAAAAAATTGGATTAGTATGATAATTAAAAAAGCTTTACACCAGGAAAATATGGTTCAGCTTTTTTTAAAACTGGAGTTAGCTAATTCTCAGGAAAAGGAAATAATACTGGCTGAAATTGAAAGACGAAATCTTTCTGAAGAAGAAATGAATCGTGCTAAAAAAGAATATAAAAGTTTCAAAAAATATCTTGAAGAAGAAGCCAGCAAACCTTTACCCCGGTACTGGAAAGTAAGTTGTATTATGGTACCTTTTTCTGCCAGTGAATCATTTGGAAATAACAAACTAAATGAGAGAGATTTTGTAATGATCAATTCAACACATAACACACTACAACGAAAAGAAATATATAGATACAGTAAAATAGGCTTAATCATTTACGGTCTCATTATCATACCACTAATAATTGCTAGGATAGTCACGCAAATATTTTTTAGATAAATAGTCTTCTTTCCATACAATTTTAATAGATAATATTCTATGCTTTCAAATCTACAACACACTGTTATTTTGAGCGTTGTAACCTTTAAGATAAATGGCAGTATACATTGCAGTTGACCGATATGAAAGAAAACTAAAACAAATGAAAAAAACTGCATTACTATTACTGATCAGCTTATTTGCTATCACAACTTTCTCGCAAAAAATAGAAGATATTGTTGTCGAAACCTCTTATTTAACCTATCCACGAATACCTGTTAAAGACATTAATTGGAGCAGCTTAAAAGCTGAGGTTGCTCATTCCGAAATCAGCGTTGGTGATAAAGCCATATTGAAAGGGTCCAATCTCTGTAAGGCTAAAGGTGCCAGCTTAAAAGATGCGAAAGTTATCGAAAACTTTTATTACAGTATAAAATACACCACTCCATCAGCTATTTTGGTCTTAACCGATAATTCCGGCAAAGTATTGTTCAGTAAATATACATCTGAGAGTGGCGAATCAAGCGTTTTATTTGGAAAAGATGAATGTTACTTTCTTGAACAAATCCTAACGGATGTATGGAAAAAACAGGAAGAAGGGTTTGTAAATGACGTTGCGACTGACGAATATAAGGCTGTGCAAACTACTGCACAAAACTACATGGATGAGGCAGTAATCTTCCGATATGTTCCTGAAAGTGTAGAGGTATTTAGTCCAAAGACCAACAAAGATCACAATTATGATCGATTGACTGAAATAGCTCAACAAGCTGCGAAGGGATATGAGTTATTGAAAGATGATTACCAAAATGCAGAAGGTAAGGCCTTACTAGAAAAGTCTATCACAGAGTGGGAGAAGGAGCTGGAAGCTACTGACCTGAATGACCGTAAATCGCGAATCAATAAGAAAGTTGCCGGAACATTAAGAGCTAATATTGCATTGGCCTATGCGTATCTTCAGGAATTTGACAAGGCCATTATACAGTCGCGTAAAGCACTAACTATTTATACAGGAACAACCAATAACAGAACCCTCAAATGGGAAGCTTTGAATGACAGATGTCGCGAACAAAACACTTATTACCTGATGAATAAAGATGCTCAGGTAGATTTGACTGAGCATAAAATTATGGTAGAAAACAGGGGTTTGGAAGAATTCGATTCATTTAAAACTCAATACAAAACTTATGCTGCCAACCAACAGGGTGCAGAAATTATGGCTGCCAAAGATGCCCATGATAAAGCTGTTGAATCAGGAGAAATAAATAAATACGAAGGGATGATTACACAAACAGCCACACAAGGCTATATGTTAATGTATATGTCCTTTCAAAAGCTGGGAGAATTTCCTGTTGAGGTTTGTGAACTAACGCAACTAAACCAGATTTACTTTAGCAATCAAGGCATTAACAGCATTCCTCCTGAAATTAAGAATCTTAAAAATCTGAATAAACTAACCTTATCCAATAATAATATTTCGATAATTCCTGATGAGATTGGAGAGTTGACCGAATTAAAAACACTGAATTTAAAAGGGAATCCTCTTCCTCAAAGCGAATTGGATAAACTAGCCCGTTTATTACCAAACTGTAAAGTAAAGTTTTAGAAAATAAACATAAAAAATAGAAGGTCATCCAAATTTAAACGGATGACCTTTTTTATTGGCCTTCTTTCCGACAATGCATAAATTATTACTTCAAATATTGTACATTTAAACACATTAAATAACCTTTAGCTTTAATAGTATGATTTTAGGAGTTTGTAAATGGCTCAGCTATAAACTTGGCTGGGATGTAACAATTATTAGAATTGCTTTTGTAATCGCAGCCTTGTTTTTTGGTACAGGAGTAGGTTTATATCTAATACTTTGGATAGTTAAAATTCTTTCGAAATAATCTATGAATAATAAACAATTGCCGATAGGTCGAACCTACCGGCAACAAGTGAATGAGATATTCCAAACCAATATTTTATGAGTTTCTCATTGCTTCATCAATTTTCATTACCTGTTCATTCGAAGTTATCATTCCCCAGTTGACAAAGTCCATTTTCCATTCATCATTTTCCAGAATCCAGTTTACTGTCATTCGGTATGACATTGTTTTGGAAAACAAAGGCTCAAAAAATTCTTCAATACTGGTGGCCGAGTTTGCATCATGATACACCCGAACAATGCGTTTATCAATGTTATAAGTAAGATTCTGATTCAAATGCCGCGCAAATTCAGTGGCGTCTTTGATAAAACCGTATTTATCAACAACCTCAGTCTGGTCAGTACCCATATATAGCATCTCTTCCGACATCATATTGCTCACCGTTTCAATATCCCATGTTTTAAAGGCTTCATGAAACTTATCCAACAAAGAATGAATTTCCTGCTGAACTATTTTTAAATCAATCTTCTCGTTATGCGTTGCTTTCATAGTAAAGTATTTTAATCAGTAACCGGTTCTTCTTTTAGTGCAGTGTTTATGGTAGCAATATCTTCGTTGTAGGGTATAAAAGCCCAATCCATGAAATTGATCTTCCAGCTCATATCAGATTTAATCCAGTTGGTTGTTAACCTAAATGGCATTTCTTCACTCCAGTATGGAATATAGAATTGCTCAACAACAATACATGATAATCCATCTTTCGAAACCTTTAGAACACGTTTATCGATATCATATTCAAACTGATCCGAAGTATTTTGTTTTGCTTCTTCCCACAACCCGATTAGCTTATTTTTATCCCAAAACTCTGTAGGATCTGAACCTATGAATAATCCATCATCATCCATCATGCTTGATAATCGGTCGATTTTAAGTTCAACAAATACAGAATGAAATTCATCAAGAAGTGCGGTAATTTCCTTTTCAACCACTTTAGTGTCCACTTCACTTTTAGGAGGATTGGGAGCACACGATACAAGAACAGCCACTCCCACCATAACTACAAATAATTTTAAGTTCATTTTGCTATTTTTTTGGGGTTCAACACAATCATTTACAGATCAATAATTTTTTGAATGAATGCAAGTTACAACCCAAAGCAAAACCTTGTCAATAAATGCAAGACACAAAAAAAGATTGCCTTTCGACAATCTTTCTCTTTTAAGGGTATGAGATCATTCACACGGAGGTCTGAAATTCCCATTCATTGAAACCCACTGAAGATTGGTAACAATACCTTCTTCACCGACCACTCTCATTAAGATTATCTGACCAATCTTCACATAATTTTCAACTCTTACAAAATGATAACGCTTACCACTGACCAAACCATAAACATCGCTTTGTTTAACGCTAAAGTGAGCAGCATTACCATTTTCAACCACTTGAAAAACAACGGTACCTACCAGCTGTTCTCCGGCACACATACAATAGAAATCAATTGCAAAAGGCATTTCATAGGCCTTACTGTTTGACTCCGGGTTATTAGCACTTGTACTTAACACCATCATAAAAGATAGCAACACACCCATTGTCCATTTTACCAATGCTTTCATAATAACATGTTTTAAAGTTCGCAATACAAATGTCCTTCAAAGCATGTTGCATCGTTAGCAATAAGGTTTCAGAATTTTTCGATCATGTTGCAAAAACAGAAAGCATGTTTCATTAAAGAAATAAAGTAGTACTTAGAAAATAAAAGAGGTCCTTTTCTCAAAGAACCTCAAATTATTTCTAAGAATGAAATATCAACACTAACAAAAAGACCTCTGTGACTATAGACCTTATTACCTGCTATTTATTAAACTTATCCACGATAACTGCGCAGGCTGCGTCACCTGTAATATTTAACATGGTTCGCAACATATCAAAAACTCTGTCCAGGGCATAGAGTAAAGGCAGACCGGCAATTGGAATATCAGCTGAAACCAAAACGGCAATCACCAGTAAAGATGGCCCTGGTACACCTGCCTGACCAATTGATCCCACTGTTGATGTCATAATAATGGCCAGGTATTGTGTCATGGTAAGATCAACATCAAACAACTGTGCAAAAAACACCGCCACCAATGCATAATACATGGCACTACCCGTCATGTTAATGGTAGCACCCAATGGTAATACAAACCCTGTTGTAGCTTTCGTAACATTAAGTTCCTCCTCACATATTTCCATATTTACCGGTAAAGTGGCCATTGACGAACTGGTTGATAAAGCTACAATCTGAGCCTTAGGCATCTTGGATATAAATTTTCGGATCGAAGCTTTTGAAAATAACTTCAATGTTAAAGGATACATGACCAGTAACAGAATGATACCTCCCAGGATATTAACCCATAATAAATCGAGCGCCATGGATAAAAGGTCAAAGCCAAAAGCTCCAACGGATGAAGCCATTAAGCCAAATACTCCAACAGGAGCTGTCCACATCACAATTTTAATCATCCAGATCAATGCTTCAACCAGGTAGTTCATTCCATTCATCAGTGGCTCCTTTTTGTTTTTCGGTAATGTAGAAATACCAATACCCAGAAATAACCCAAAGAAAATGATTTGAAGAATGTTACCACTAACAAGTGATTCAATTGGGTTAGCAGGAATGATGGATATAATCGTATCCCAGAATCCAGCTGAAGAATGAACAGGCGCAGCTTCCTGTGGAAACATAGCCAACACTTTTTCAGGTTCCAATCCTTTACCCGGCTTCCAAATTTCGCCCAACAACAAACCCAACGATATTGAAATGACAGTTGTGACAATAAAATAAGCAATGGTACTTAATCCAATCTTACCGGCAGATTTGGTAGCTCCCAAAGAAGCAGCCCCGGAAATGATAGAAACAGCCACCAAAGGAATGACCAGCATTTTAATTAACTGAATAAAAAGATCGCCAAGGGGGGAGAAAATGGAAGCTTTGGGTCCCATAAAAATACCTACAGCCACCCCAACAATCATTGCTACTAAAATCTGAAATCCTAAATTCTTGATTAATTTTTTGAACGTCATTCCTGTTTATTCTTATCTGTTTTTAATTGGCGCGTAAGTTCGTAAGAATTTTTTAGGTATCAACAGCCCTTGTTCGTTTTAATACCAACCTGTTTATTCTTATCTTTGGCGCTTGCATCTGCACACTTCAAATTGATACCAGCGTAAATGATTGATCAGGTAACCATCGATAAAATATTGGAGACCGCCAACAGCCAGATTGTTGACGTGGTGTCTGATTATGTTACCCTGCGTCGTCGTGGAATAAATTATTTAGGTAATTGTCCCTTCCATAACGAAAAAACACCTTCATTTACGGTTTCGCCACATAAAGGTATTTTTAAGTGCTTTGGTTGTGGTGAAGGAGGTAATTCCCTCAATTTTATCATGAAGCATGATCAACTTTCTTTTGTTGAGGCCATCAAAGCTTTGGGTAAGAAGTTCAATATTCATGTCGAAGAAGAAGAATACTCGCCCGAACAGCAAAAACAGCGCAACGAACGTGAAAGCATGATGGTTCTGAGCGAATTTGCGGGTAAGTACTTCACAAAGATGCTTAATGAAACAGATGAAGGCAAATCTGTTGGACTTGGATATTTTCGTAGTCGCGGTTTTCGCGACGACATCATTCATAAATTTGATCTAGGCTATTCGCCTGAGAAAAAAGATGCTCTTACCGAAGAGGCCGTCAAACAGGGCTATAGGCTTGAATACCTTGAAAAAACAGGACTATCCATTGTACGCGATGATTACAAAGCAGATCGTTTCAGAGGTCGAGTAATGTTTCCTATTCACAGCCTGGCTGGTAAAGTAATTGCATTTGGAGGTCGTATTCTGAAAACAGATGCCAAAACAGCGAAATACCTCAACTCGCCGGAGTCTGAAATCTATCACAAGAGTCGTGTACTTTACGGTATTTATCAGGCAAAGCAGGAAATAACACGTCAGGATATGTGTTACCTGGTTGAGGGCTATACCGATGTTTTATCATTTCATCAGGCCGGCATAACCAATGTAGTTGCATCATCGGGTACAGCTCTGACTCCGGATCAGATAAGGCTAATTTCGAGGTTCACTAAAAATATCACCATTATTTATGATGGGGACCCGGCTGGTATAAAAGCGTCGCTTCGTGGAATCGATCTTGTCCTGGCCGAAGGTATGAATGTAAAGGTTCTTTTATTGCCCGATGGAGAAGACCCTGACACCTTTGCCAAAGAACGAAGTGAAGAAGAACTGACACAATATATTAAGGAGAATCAGAAGGACTTTATCAAGTTTAAAACTTCGTTGCTTTTGGAAGATGCCCAAAACGACCCCATTAAAAGGGCTCAATTGATACAGGATATTGTACGAAGTATATCTACCATTCCCGACTCAATTATTCGTTCGGTTTATGTAAAAGAGTGCAGCAGCCTGTTAAAGGTTGATGAACGTGTTTTGGTTCAGGAAACAGGCAAGTTACAACGTCAGAAGCTGGAAGAAAACTTTCGCAGGAGTACTACCAGTAACGAGCGTCCGGTTGGATATGAAAAACCTTCTACACCACAAACTCCGGCAAACACCAATCCATTTGAATTGGAAGAACGCGAGGTTCTCCGGTTTATGGTAAAACATGGTGAAAAACTGTTGTCTGATTTAACTGAGGATGGACAGAAAGTTACAGTAGGTCAGTACATCATTCATGAACTGAAGCAGGATGATCTTTTAAGCATCAATCCTCTTTACAATAAAATGATGGAAGCTTATGAGGTGGTTTGCCATGATCCTGAGGTAATAGCACAGAAATTTTTTGTGAACAATGCCGATACCGACCTGAGTCGTCTGGCATCAGACCTGATTGGGAAAGAATACCAGTTAAGCAGAATTCATGAAAAATTCGGGAAGGTAACACACGAAGAAGAAATTTATCAGGACCTGGTAATGAAGGTTGTTGCTGAACTGAAATGGAAAAAAGTAAAGGTTGTTTTAAAGGAAAAACGGTCACAATTACAACACATTGGGGCTAACGCTTCTGAAGAAGAGTTGATGGAGCTGATGAAGGAGATTAATACATGGCAAATGGTATTAGCTCACATCTCAAAAGAATTAGGCGGCCGAACCATAGTTTGATAAAAATAAAAAACATATACCATGCAAACACTTAACCACACAGACATTGAAGTTATTGAAGCAATTATACGTAAGTGTGACATCTGTTTTATCGGGGTTGTCGATCCTGAGAATAAACCTTATGTGTTACCCATGAATTACGGATATAAAGACCAGGTTATTTACCTTCACTCTGCACCCACAGGACGCCTGATTGACATCATCGAAAAAAATAATAACATATGCATTACCTTCTCGACTGACAACGAGTTGGTTTTTCAGCACCCTGAAGTGGCCTGTAGCTACCGAATGAAATCGAAAAGTGTTGTGGTGATGGGCAAGGTTGAGTTTGTTGAAGATATGGATGAGAAGCGGGAAGCTCTTAATATCCTGATGAAAACATACAGTGAGAAGGAATTTAAATACAACGATCCTGCCGTTAAAAATGTTAAGATCTGGAAAGTTCCTATGGATGAAGTGTCCTGTAAAGAATTTGGAGCACCTCATGATGAATACCGTCTTAAAAGGGATCTTGAAGATTTGAAAAACCACCCAAGAAATAAAGCCTAACCAATTTTTAGCTATATTCAACGTTCTATTTGTACTTAAACCTCAGAATTGACGCTTTATGAAGAAAGCATTTTTGTTGTTCTCTTTTTCGCTATTCGTAACTTTTATATTTGCACAAAACGATAAAGAGACTAAATTAAAAACCATTTATAACCAAGGCTTTAACAACGACAAGAGCACCGATGATTTTGAGTTTTCAAATGAAGGTAAATGGTTAATCAGTAAGATGGGAAAACCCGGCAAATCGCTTAAATGTTCAGGAAAAGGTGATTACACCAGTGCTCATGAGGGCCCATCAATAATTGCAGTTTTGAAAAATTATGTAGTCTCCAGCTTTGAATTGGAGATGACTATTCAACAAAACGGAAAAAATTTCGATTTACTTGATTTTTGCATCTTCTTTGGCATAAAAGACAAAGAACATTATTGTTATGCTCAGATTGCCGGGCATGCTGATAAAAAGACACACAATATTTTTAAAGTTGACGGATCAAAACCTGAAGTAACAGGCCAAAGTCTGAATAAAGGTGTATTGTGGGGCATTAATGAATGGCATAATGTAAAGGTGATCAGAGATGCTGATGAAAAAACAGTAAAAGTATATTTCGATGATGAATTAATACTGGAATCAAGCGATGAGTCTTTTGAACCCGGATTCATTGGTTTTGGGTCAACAAGCAGTGCTTTAAAAGTGGATAACATTAAACTATCTACAACCGAATTTACTGAAAACACAACCTCCATTTTTAAATAAACCCTATGGCACTGAATTATTTGTGGATTGCTTTCTTTTTAATTGCTTTTGTGGTTGGACTGGTACGACTGATATTTTTTGGCGATATGGAAGTTTTCCCCAATATGATCAATGCCACATTTGATAGTGCTAAAACCGGTTTTGATATATCCCTTGGATTGACCGGAGCACTCACCTTATGGATGGGACTAATGAAAGTTGGTGAAAAAGGAGGCATGGTACAACTTATGTCAAGACTTATCGGTCCTTTCTTCAGTCGTCTCTTCCCTGAATTGCCTAAAAATCACCCTGCCTATGGAAGCATGATGATGAACATTGCTGCCAATATGTTGGGGCTCGATAACGCTGCAACACCAGTAGGCTTAAAAGCCATGAAAGAATTGCAGGAATCAAACCCGCATAAAGACACTGCATCCAATGCTCAGATCATGTTTCTGGTCCTTAACACAAGTGGGCTAACCATCATCCCGATAAGTGTTATGGCAATACGTGCAACAAAAGGAGCTGTTAACCCATCAGATATATTTCTACCCATCCTGTTAGCTACCTTTTTCAGCACTTTAGTTGGAATTATTTCGGTTTCTGTAGTTCAGAAAATCAATCTTTTTGATAAAGTTATCCTTGCCTATCTTGGTGGTTTTATCACTTTAATCGGAGGTCTTATCTGGTATCTTTCAACCTTACCTCGAGAAATGATTAATACTGTTTCATTGTTGGGTGCCAACCTTTTACTTTTTTCCATTATTGTTGCATTTATCGTAATGGCTTTACGTAAAAAAGAAAATGTGTATGACGCATTTATCGAAGGAGCCAAAGAAGGTTTTGGTATAGCCATAAAAATCATTCCATTCCTGGTTGCCATTTTAGTGGCAATTGGTGTGTTTCGTGTATCAGGAACAATGGATTTTATTGTTAATGGTATTGGAGATGCATTTGCTTATATGGGTTTGGATGCTCGTTTTGTTGATGCACTTCCGACAGCTTTTATGAAACCTTTGAGCGGAGGAGCTGCCCGTGGTATGATGGTAGATGCCATTCATACTTTTGGTGTAGATTCTTTTGTTGGTAAGGTAGCAAGTACCATTCAAGGTTCCACAGATACTACCTTCTATGTATTAGCTGTATATTTTGGATCGGTAGGCGTTAAGAGAACACGCCACGCAGTTGGATGTGGTTTATTGGCCGACCTTGCAGGAATAGTGGCCTCCATCTGGCTGGCTTACCTTTTCTTTGGTTAAGCAGAAATATGTGAAAGAATATTTTCTTGTGAATGAGGCTGCTTACAAGGTATTTCGATATAAAAAGTACTACCGGATTCAGGTTCTGATTCAAGCCAGATAATACCTCCCAGCATTTTTACATATTCTTTGGTAATAGATAAACCAAGACCCGATCCTTCAAATTCGCTTGAATAAGAGATATCAGCTCGCACAAACTGATTAAAAATCACTTCCTGTTTATCCTTACTGATACCAATACCTGTATCACTTATTGCAAATCGGGCAAAGGTTTCTGAAATAGAAAAATTGATGGTTACCTTACCTTTATATGTAAACTTAATTGCATTCTTTAGTAAGTTGGTTAAAATGGAATGAAGCTTATATTCATCCGTTCTTATTTTACAAGGATGGATACAATCACCTTTTTCAACCACCAACTCAATACCTTTCTCTTTTGCTTCAACACTGAAAAACTCACCAATTTCTTGAATCATCTGCTTCAGATCCAGATCCTTTAGTATTAGCTTTTCAGCACCTGATTCTATTTTAGATATATCAATGATGTTATTGATGGTTGACAACATTCGGGCACCACTTTTCTGAATCAGACTTATATAATAGCTCTGTTCTTCCGACCCGTAATCAGCAGACTTAAGCAATTCTGAGAATCCAAGAATACCATTCATTGGAGTACGAATCTCATGACTCATATTAGCCAAAAAAGCAGATTTCATCTGGTCGCTCACTTCTGCTCGTACCTTTGCTATTTCAAGCTCCTGTCGAATTATATTATTCAGTTCTAACTGATGTTGCAGATGTTTGGTTTTCTGCCTCACCTGCTTCTTTAACAACCGATTGAAAAACAGTAATATTCCGATAATAAGACTTAATACAATACCACCAATGATGATATCTTTAATATAGTATCTCCAACTATTAACTGGTTTATCAAACTCCCTGATCCACTTGTCATATATTTGCTGGTAAGTACCATTAGCCATAATGATTTCCAAACCATTATTTAGTATCTCGGCCAGTTCGGGATATTCGCTGCTTACCTTAAAGCCCATATTTCTTTCCAGAAACACATCATTGGTAGCCTGTACAAAATTGAAATTCAAATTCTTTGCAAAATACTTGCCGGCATTTTTCTGAGCTATTGCACACACAACATCTTCTCGTTGTAAAGCTTTAAACAGCTCTTCATAATTATTGACGAAAATAAAATCGGAATTAGGATTTAGCGAAAGCATATAATGCTCAAGAACATCATTCTCCCAAAGCACCACTTTAGGTCGCTGTTCTGTTCTTATATCTTCAACAGATAAAAAGGATCGATAATCACTATTGTAGAAAAAACAATGACTGGTACTTATTACTGAACGTGTATAAAAGTATTTTTCATCCGATGAACCGGGATAATGTACGCCGGCTACAGCCTGTATTTCACCTGAATCTAATAAACTGACAATTTCCTCCCAATCACCAATAGAGATCTTAATCCGATTATCATAGATGTTATTAATTGCTTTTATGATATCAATATTAAAACCAACCATCTCACCATTAGTGTTATAAAAATGATAGGGTGGATAATTATGGCTGACCATAACATGATATTGTCCCATTGCATTCAATCTGGGCAATATCAGGGTAAATAAAAGAATGTAAAATATGGTCCGCATTCCAAAAAACAATTTTATAGAAAATTCAGGTGTTTATTTTTTCCAGAGTTATTTACGATCAATCTTATAAATCGTTACACTATTTACATATTAATGCCTTTTTAAGAAAGTAATTCTCAATTGAGCACATATTTCTTTTTCAACCCTGAAGTTCTGCGAAAATAAAACACTTTTAAACATTATTGCTATTCAGAATTAAATAAATCAACCAACACAAACCTCATATAGTTGTTTTTCTGTTTATTACGAGTTTTACATTTTTTCACATTTACACATTTGTGCAAGTTTAAAAACCATTTGTGTAAGGGTGTAGCTTCCATTCGTAGGTAAATTCGACGAAAATATTGTTCACATTAAACCACCAAATTTATGAATGACAAAATCAAACGATCTGTTAGAACATATTGTAATCCAATATCATTTTTTTTGATACTGGGTTTTGTTCTTACTTCATCAACCCTTTTCGCTCAAAACAGAGTTGAAGGAGTAATTTATGATGAAACGAATACACCCTTGCCAGGAGCTGCCATAATGATTAAAGGCACAAGCGAAGGAACTATTACCGACATGGATGGTAAGTTTAGTATTGACGCTAACTCATCAGATGTTTTAGTAATTTCTTTTATTGGCTATAAAAACTATGAAATTACAGTGGCTACACAAACCTTTATTACCATCAGCCTTCAACCAGAATCTGTTGGCCTGGATGAAATTGTTGCCATTGGTTATGGAACACAAAGGAAAGGAGATATAACAAGTGCCATCGCCAGTGTTAAATCAGAGGACTTTTTAGTGGGTAATGTTCAAAATGCCGCCGATCTGATTAAAGGTCAGGTTGCTGGTTTGGTAATCACCAAAGCATCCGGAGACCCTAATGCCTCATCAAGCATTAATATCAGAGGTATGGTATCGTTAATAGGAAGCTCAAATCCTCTTGTACTGGTAGATGGAATACCTGGTGATTTAAATACGGTTGCTCCGGAAAACATAGCCTCCATCGATGTATTAAAAGATGCTTCTGCAGCAGCTATTTACGGAACACGTGGAGCCGGTGGGGTAATAATTATAACCACTAAAGGAGGACAGCGTCAGGGCAAACCGGTTGTTTCTTATGATGGATATTATACCACTTCTGAGTTTTACAAAAAAGCTGAGTTTATGGGTCCGGAAGACATAAGAAATGGATTAACAGCTTTTAAAGATGCCGGATACGATACCGATTGGCTAAAAGGAATATCGCAAAACGCCTACACTCATAACCACAGTATTAGTGTTACCGGAGGAACTGACAATGCAACTTATGCTGCAAATGTTACTTATCGTGAGGAAGAAGGAATTATTAAATCAACAGGAAACAATACCCTTAAAGTAAACTTTGATTTAAATCAGTACTTTCTTGACGATATGCTTAAACTTAATTTAAACATAGTAAAAGGCATTAGAAAATATGATCTTGCTGATCCGGCATATGCTTACCGTCAGGCGTTAATAAGAAACCCAACGCTACCGGTATACAACGAAGATGGAACCTATAGGGAGGATTTTACTGTTTTGCAATATTTGAACCCGGTTTCAATGTTGAATGAAAAAATTGGAGAAAACAGAAGTGAGTATACACGATTAACAAGTAATTTGACTTTTGAGCCAATAGATGGTTGGCAAACAAATCTGATGTTG
Source organism: Carboxylicivirga caseinilyticus (assembly GCF_050589785.1). Lineage (NCBI taxonomy): Bacteria > Pseudomonadati > Bacteroidota > Bacteroidia > Marinilabiliales > Marinilabiliaceae > Carboxylicivirga > Carboxylicivirga caseinilyticus. The sequence continues at coordinate 14,012 of NZ_JBNGOX010000001.1, forward strand.
GCTACGCATCGCAGTTTTTCAAATAGCAAAAGCTACACTACTTCACAATTTTATACTGCAGAAACCAATAATAGGGTTGGTGAAGCCTATCAAAGCTCATACAATGATCAGAAAGACTATTTGGAGTTAACCACTAAATATGAAAAAACATTTTCCGATCATCGCATCTCTGCATTGGCAGGATATAGTTATCAATCCAATATGCAGGAAAGTTTCTGGGCTTCAAACTATGGATTTTTAACAGATTACTACCTATACAACAATTTAGGTGCTGGAGAAGCCATTAATGATGGTAACGCCGGAATGGGAAGTGGTAAAAGTGATGACTTACTTATTGGTTTTATCGGACGTGTAAGCTACGGGTATAAAAATAAATATAATGTATTAGCGAGTATCAGACACGAAGGCTCATCAAAATTTGGTGACAATTATAAATGGGGTAACTTTCCTTCTCTTTCGTTAGGATGGACCATCAGCAATGAATCATTTATGTCATCCTTTGAATGGCTAAATAACTTAAAACTAAGATCTGGTTTCGGTGTAACAGGTGTTATACCGGGCGATCCATATTTGTCTTATCAAAGGTATTCAGGTGGCGCTAACTATTTTGATGGCACCCGTTGGAAGAGTGGAACGCAGGTTATATCCAATCCTAATCCTGATTTAAAATGGGAAGTATCAGAAGAATACAATGTTGGATTTGATGTTTCTGTTTTAAATAACAGGGTTAATGCCTCAGCAAACTATTACTGGAAAAGCACTTCAGACCTACTTTATTATTACAAGGTACCAGTACCACCATATAAATATCCTGAGATGTTGGCAAATGTTGGCGAGATGAAAAACGAAGGATTCGATATTTCGGTGAATGCCTTGCCCGTTAAGTTAAGTAACTTCCAATGGAGCACAACTATTACGGCTTCTCATAATAAAAATAAACTTGTTAGTTTATCCAACGACTTGTATGAATCAGATAATTTCTGGAATACAGCATATGCAACAGATCCAATTTCTCTGCCAACTCATCGTGTTGAAATAGGCATGTCGATGGGACAGTTCTGGGGCATGAAGTCTGTGGGTTTGACAGATGATGGCTATTGGTTAATTGAGAACCCTGAAACAGGAGAAGCTGTAAAATTTAATGATGATATTAAAGCGAGCGAAGATTACCGTCAATATTTAGGATCAGGTCTACCCAAAATAACAATTGGCTGGAACAACACCTTTACCTACAAGAGTTTTGATTTGGTTATGCAAATGAGCGGTCAGTTCGGACATAAAATCTTAAACGGTCAGAGAATGTTTTACGAAAACAATTCCATCCAATACAACCGTTTAAAAAGTGCAGCAAACGATGTATATGGTGTTGCGCCGTTAGCAAACAACCTGACTCAAACATTTGTGAGTTATTACCTGGAGGATGGAGACTATATGAAGATGGATAACATCACATTGGGCTATACCTTAAAACAAAGTAAATATCTTTCTAAAGTAAGAGTTTATGCTTCTGTAGAAAATGCATTTGTTATAACCAATTATTCAGGTTTAGATCCAGAATTAGCTACTAATTTCTTATCTGCAGGAACTGACGATAGAGATAAATATCCATCTATTCGTTCGTATACAATTGGACTTAACATCACCTTTTAACGGTTACAGAAATTATTAAGGTTTTTCAAAAACTTGAAAATAGAAAAGCATGAAAATACAATATATCACAAATAGAATAGCAGCTATATTCCTTATTGCCATAATAGGTTTTAGCTCTTGTACCGATCTTACAGAGAAACCCTTCAGCGTAATACCTGATCGTGGATATACATTTAGCAATGAAGAGATTAAGTCATTAAATGGAGATGTTTACCAGAATTTGAGATGGCTATATTGGGGTTGGAATGGAACTTTTGATATTTACGAGGAATCATCAGACTTAATTATGACTCCCCTTCGAATTGGTATTGGTTGGGGTGACTTATACGTTACCATGCATAAACATACTTACACGGCTACTACAGGTCATTTCTGGACCATATGGAATCAGGCCTATAAAACCATCAACGGATGTAATCAGTTACTGGAGTATGACATTGTTAAAAGTGCACCGGTATCTGCTGCAGAACTAAGAGGTATCAGAGGCTTATCATACTATTTATTGCTTGATAATTTTAGAAATGTACCGTTAGATACCATCTTTACGCGTGATGCCGGATTCTTGCCGGAACAAGAAGATCCTCAAAAATTGTTCAGTTTTATTGAACAGGAAATGAAAGATGTAAAAACCATCTTAAAAGACGAAGATATTCTTTATGGCCAATTCAATTATTATGCTGCCTGCATGGTTTTAGCTAAAATGTATCTTAATTATAATGCATGGTTCGGAACAAGTGACAATTCTTATTACGAAAAAGCTTACAATGAAGTAAATGAAGTAATTAATGATGGCAAATTCACCCTTTCATCAGCCTATACCGAACCTTTTATGGCTGACGGATCAACCTGCTCTGAAATTATATATGCTATCGTATACAGCAAGCAATACAATGCAACCGGCAACTACCTGTCAAATAAATGTTTACACGGTGGAAGCAAAGCAACCTTCGGTCTAAAATCTGCACCCTGGAATGGTAGTTGTGCAGTGCCACAATTCATCGACACTTACGATATGGATGATTCCAGATTTAGTGATACCTGGTTGATTGGTGAACAAAAAGACAAATCAGGAGCATCTATCACCATTGATGGTACTCCTCTTATCTATACTCAATCTGTTCATAGCATTGATAATCCCGGAGCCTATCAAATGGAAGGTGCACGTTTCCATAAATATGAAATCGTTTCAGGAGAAGATGGTACCTATGGAGATGATGTTCCATTCTTCCGTTTGACTGATGCCTATATGATTAAAGCAGAATGTTTACTTCGCTTAGGTGGATATAATGGAGAAACAGAGCAAACAGCTGCAGACATTGTTACTATGATTCGTCAAAGAGCATTTAAATCGAATCCTGAAAAAGCAATAAGAACAGTTGAGCAATTGAAAGGTCCAAGTATTTATAACTACGGACATCAGGAAAATACAGGACTTGAAGGTGAAGATGACAATTGGGTTATTACTGAAGAAGGAGGAAATGATATTGAGTTGGGTGGCCTTTTAGACGATCTTGCCTGGGAATTTGTGGGAGAACACCACCGTCGTCAGGATCTGATTCGATTTCAATTAACAAACGGAAATAATGTTTATACAGGAAAGTCACGCTTCTGTTTTGATGCTCATAACAATTCTGATAAGAATATTTTCCCATTGCCTCAGGATTTCTTAGATGCCAACTCAAAACTTGTTCAAAACCCTGGTTATTAATTCTTATTTAAAAGTAAAATATGAAAAAGATAAATATATATTTTCTGGCAACCTGCTTTTTAATAGGCTTGTATAGCTGCGAAGACTATGATGACTTTTCATCTAAACACGTCTATTCTGAAGATGAAAATCCATACCTGAGAGTAGATGCTGATGCTACAATTATTACGGATACCGAATTTGAAGTGGGTCGTTTTGAACCTTATACTATCCAACTGGATGATTATGCTGAAAAGTTCGAAACTGAAATGGGTATGACTGTTGATCAGGTAATAAGTGGTTTAAACAACGGTACTGTTTTATTTTATAATATCAATTTGAGCAGAAATATTTGGAATAAAGCTGCAAAAACAAAAGGAAGCAATGGGTGGTATTATAATTCTTCAGGGGTAATTTCTGCCGAAGGAGATAATAACCTTACCGCTACAGTTGAAGTAGACCCCAATAGCAAAACCCTTATTGTTAATGCATTGGAAGCTGCCAAAGCTGGAACAGTTTTTCAAATAAATGTTGGTTTTGCTGTTAATGGCCCTGATTACGATCAATATATCCGATTCCTATTTAATGTATCCATTACCGATCCATCCATTATTTTAACAAGTATTACCATACCTGCAGGAGACTACAATAACTTTGGTATTGATTTAGAACAATATGCAGATATCATTGAGTATAATATTGGTATGACTTTAGATGATTTTGTAAATAGTTTTGACCACAATGGTGGAGGTACTATTCATATGAATATGGTAGATATTGAATCAACTGAGTGGGATTTAACAAGCAGTTATACAGCCAATCCTCCGGGATACTGGTTAAACAATGAGGCAAAAGTGTGCAATTGGGGCGAAACAGGATTCTCTTTATATGCAGAGACTAATTTAAGTGATAAGGTTTTGTATATCGGAAGAGCACCTGAACTTGCATCTGGTAATAAATATAACCTGAGTGTTGGTTATCGGGATACATCTGATGATTCAAAATTCTTTAGATTTATAATTACTGCCACCCTTGAATAATATTGAATGAAACTTTTAAATGTTATATTAAACAAACAAAAGCCGGTAAATGCCGGCTTTTGTATCATACACCTTGTAATAATATTATTGCTGTTTACATCCTGTGGAAAAAACAACTCCATTGTAGCACAAACTCCCAATAATGGAAGTGAGAGCGATGATCCAAAGTCTGATGTTGTAGTGCTTACAGAAGATGATGTAACCGACTATCAGAAATATTACAAACCAGCTGAAATGGCAGATATGGATGTGTTACGAAGCGACAGTAAATGGTCGTTCGTTCGCAGCAGACAATCTGATCATTTTATTGTGTTTTGGGAAGAAGGTTTTGGAGATGATCCTAATTCAAGTGACTTAGAAGAAAAAATGCGAATTGATATTGATGACCTGCTACAAAAAGCAGAAGAATTCTTTAGTATTAATATCAACACCTTAAAATTTGCAGACTTAGGAACATCCAAAACAAATCTTGAGACCTATAAAATGCAAATCTATTTACATTATACAGAGGAATGGATGGCTTTCGGAGCGGGATATGATGATGTAATCGGAGCCTTATGGGTGAACCCGGCCACTTGTAAACCTGTTGGTTCAACCATTGCACACGAGATTGGTCATAGCTTCCAGTACCAGGTATATGCCGACTTACTGGCCCATGGTGAAATAACAAACGATTTTACCCGGGGATTTAGGTATGGATTTGGTGGAAATGGAGGGAATGCATTTTGGGAACAAACCGCACAATGGCAAGCTTTTCAGAGTTATCCCATGGAAGCATTTACATCATATAATTTTTCAGTTTATTGTAATAATTACCATCGCCATATATGTCACGAGCATCAACGATATGCAAGCTACTGGATGCATTACTTCTGGACTGATAAACATGGCATTGATGCGGTTGCAAGAGTTTGGCGCGAATCAGTCAGTCCTGAAGATCCATTAGAGACTTATATGCGAATTTATGAATTGAGTGTAAGTGATCTTAATGATGAGATTTATGAAGCAGCAACCAAATTTGTTACGTGGGATTTGGATGCGATCCGTTCAAATGGAGAAAACTATATTGGTCAGTTGAAATATAAGTTTTATCAATTAGAAGATGGCAGCTATCAGGTTGCCTATAGTCATTGTCCAGGTTCAACCGGTTATAATGTGATACCTTTAAATGTACCTGATGCAGGAACTACTGTAACAACTAAGTTTACAGCTCTTTCGCCAGGATCTGATCTGGCACCAAATGATCCAGGTAATTATGCTGATAATGAAACTACCTTAGTAACTACACATTATAACACTGGTTCGCAAGCAAGAGCAGGATGGAGATACGGATATGTTGCTTTGTTAACAGACGGTACAAGGGTATACGGAGACATGAACCAAAACACCTCAGCTGAGATAGATTTTATAATTCCTGCCAATTGTGAACGCCTATGGTTAGTAGTAACAGGTGCCCCAAAAACATATATCGCACATCCTTGGGATGAAATCGAAAGCAACGATGATCAATGGCCTTATATAATTAAATTTACCAATACTGATTTGTTGGGTAATGTAACCGTTGATACGGATAAGGATCCTGAAAATTTAACATTGACTTATAACTTGGAATTTAAGGCTGATAAGGAAAACTATACCGGAACAATTGTAAATCTGTTTACCAATGGTGATATTGCTAAAGTAGCTCAGGCCTTATCAATACAACCTTCCGATATTGGTTCTAAAATGTTAGAAGCTAAATCTTCTCCCTCAGAAGGTAAAATTGCTTTCGCTGCCGTTGAACCAGATGAATCGTTAAACTATGAAACAACCGCCAACGGATATGGCTTTTGGTTCGACAGTAATGGATCAGTAATTGGATGGGGAGAAAGCAATGATAGTAAGTTATACTGTGAGCTGAATGCAGGAGGCATGCAATTCTCAATTGGTCAGTTTCCGGGTAAAAGTTCTGCAGGTGATTCATATCAAATTAAGGAAGCATTGGTATATACCAAAGGGGGTTCTCAATATGTGGTGACCTTTATATTTAATGTTGGCCTACAATAATCACAAATGTTCGTTTCTTTAATGTAATGTCAGTATATTATTGAATTAAAAGGAATAAGAATAAGGGTTAATAAACATTTGTACTAAATATTAATGAAAACGTGACATAATAAGTAACTCCCCCAACTTATTTTTACAATCTATAATCCAGAATCATCAAAAAATTAAATACAATGAAGAAAATTGCCTTCTTACTTCTGTCCTGCATCGTTTTTACAACCTATGCGCAAGATAAGAATAGTGGATATCCAATCTCTCCAGTGCCTTTTACCTCGGTAAAAGTTAACGATGCTTTTTGGGGACAACGTCTGAAAGCAAGTCGTGAAGTGACCATACCATTGGCATTTAGTAAATGTGAAGAAACAGGTCGGTATCAAAACTTCATCAATGCAGCCCATCCGAGTGATACAATCAAAGTTGGAGGTTTATCATTTGATGATACCGATGTATATAAAACCATTGAAGGTGCGAGTTATTCAATGCAGACTTTCCCGGATGCTAAACTAGATCATTACATCGATAGTATTTTGGTGATCGTAAAAGCGGCTCAGGAACCTGATGGATATTTGTATACCAGCAGAACCATGAATCCTAAACATCCACATGAATGGGCCGGTTCGAAAAGATGGGAAAAAGAGGAAGACTTAAGTCATGAGTTATATAACCTGGGGCATATGGTTGAAGGTGCCATAGCTCATTACCAGGCTACTGGTAAAACCAACTTTTTGGATATTGCTAAAGCCTATGCTGATTGTGCTGTTCGCGAAGTAGGTGATGGTCACGATCAGGCGTGTGTGGTTCCGGGTCACCAGATTGCAGAAATGGCTTTAGCTAAATTATATGTGGTTACCGGAGAACAAAAATACCTTGACCTTGCAAAATTCTTATTGGATAAGAGAGGTTATACTACCATCAAAACAGAATATAGTCAATCGCATAAACCCGTTCTGGAGCAGGATGAAGCAGTTGGACATGCAGTTCGTGCCGCATACATGTATTCGGGTATGGCTGATGTTGCAGCTTTAACCGGCGACACTTCATATATTCATGCCATCGATCGTATATGGGATAACATTGTTGGAAAGAAACTATACATTACCGGAGGTATTGGTGCAACCAACCACGGTGAAGCTTTTGGTAAGAATTACGAATTACCAAACATGTCAGCCTACTGTGAAACATGTGCTGCCATTGGTAATGTTTACATGAACTACCGCTTATTCCTTCTTCATGGAGAATCAAAATACTACGATGTATTGGAACGTACGCTTTATAACGGATTAATCAGCGGAGTTTCATTAGACGGTGACGGATTCTTCTACCCTAACCCCCTGGAATCAATTGGTCAGCACCAGCGTCAGGCCTGGTTTGGATGTGCTTGTTGTCCATCCAATGTTTCACGTTTTATTCCTTCTGTTCCCGGTTATATCTATGCCGTTCACAACAGCGATTTATATGTGAACCTGTTTATGTCCAACACATCAACATTGGATGTAAATAGTAAAAAGGTAAATCTAACTCAAAAAACATCTTACCCCTGGAATGGTGATGTTGCAATTGAAGTAAATCCTGAGAAAAAACAAAGCTTCAATCTCAAGATCCGTGTTCCGGGCTGGGTGCAAGGTCAGGTTGTACCTAGCGATTTATATTCATTTGCTGATAAAAAACGCTTATCATACACTGTAATGGTAAATGGTAAAGCTGTTGAAAGTGAATTAACCAACGGTTATTTTACTGTTTCGCGTAAATGGTCAAAAGGAGATATGGTTTCTGTACATTTTGATATGGAAACACGTGTTGTCAAAGCTCATCCATTGGTTGAAGCCGATCAGGGTAAAGTATCTTTCGAACGCGGACCAATTGTTTATTGTGCTGAGTGGCCCGATAATGATTTTAGCGTGCTAAGTGCTTTCATTCCTCAAAAACCAGAATTTACCGTGACAGAAAAACCTGATATGCTTTATGGTTTAAACATGATCCAGACCAATGCTCAGGTGCTTGCTTATAACAAAGAGGGCAAGATAGAAGTAGAGGATGTAGAATTGAAACTTATTCCTTACTATGCATGGGCCCACCGTGGCAGCGGAGAAATGGCAGTCTGGTTCTCAAATGAACTACGATCAACACGTCCTGTTCAACAACCAACCCTGGCATCCGAAAGTAAAGTGGATGCTTCGCATATGGTAAAAGCTATTAGTGCCGTTAACGATAGACTGGTACCCAAAGATGAACACGATAGATCGATTCCTTATTACCATTGGTGGCCCAAACAAGGAACAACCGAGTGGATTTCATACGAATTTCAGGAAGAAAATACGGTTTCAAGCTCATCTGTAATTTGGTATGATGATGCACCATGGGGTGGTTGCAGAATTCCTAAGGCATGGAAGATTTACTATAAAGACAGCGAAGGAAACTGGACTCCGGTTGAAAACGATACAGACTATCCAATAGTGAAAGGAACCCTTAATACCATTTCATTCAAGCCGGTAACCACAAAAGCTGTAAAAATTGAAGTTCAACTTCCGGATGATAATGCCGCAGGACTTTTCGAATGGGAAGTTGAATAATCAGAAATAAACTCAACAACAAATTGATGAAACTAAAACATTTAATATATTCCTCAATTCTAATCCTTTTGGCCTTTTCTTGCGTGAGTAAGGAGGGCCAAAAGGCTCCCCTAACACCTGTTTCATTTACCGATGTAAAGCTGACAGATGCATTTTGGGCACCTAAAATTGAAATCAATCGCACTGTTTCTATTCCTTCGGCCTTTGGTAAATGTGAAGAAACAGGCAGATTGGATAATTTTGCATTAGCTGGTGGGCTAATTAAAACTGATCACCAGGGTGATTTTCCTTTTGATGATACCGATATTTATAAAGTATTAGAGGGCGCATCCTATACTTTAGCTGCCCAATATGATGCTGACTTGGACAATTATTTGGATAGTGTGATCACATTAATAGCTGCAGGTCAGGAAGATGATGGTTATCTAACCACTTGTGTAACCAATAAATGCGAACGATTAACCGGATGGTACGGTAAAGGTCGATGGGATCGTTTAAACAGTCATGAGCTCTATAACAGTGGTCACCTTTACGAAGCAGCTGTAGCACATTACCAGGCAACCGGCAAGAGGATTCTGCTGGATATTGCCATCAAAAATGCCAATCTGGTGAATGAAGTATTTGGGCCTAATGAAGGTCAGAAACATGTACCTTCGGGCCACCCAATTATTGAAATGGCACTGGTTAAACTTTACAGAGTTACCAACAATAAGAAATACCTTGATCTGGCACGATACTTTGTTGATGAAACCGGGAAAGGAACCGATGGTCATAAATTAAATGCATACAGTCAGGATCATATGCCTGTTGTTAAACAGGAAGAAGCTGTTGGACATGCTGTTCGCTTAGGATATTTATACTCAGGCGTTACCGATGTGGCTTCATTGCTGCACGATCAACAATTAATGGAAGCTACCAAACGCGTTTGGGAAAACGTTGTTTCTAAAAAGCTATACATCACAGGTGGCATTGGCTCGCGTGCTCAGGGTGAAGGTTTTGGTCCTGATTACGAGTTAAACAACATGACTGCCTATTGCGAGACCTGTGCATCCATTTCGAATGTGTACTGGAATTACCGCTTATTCTTGAATGAACACGAAGCCAAGTATTACGATGTTCTGGAGCGGACTCTTTACAATGGAGTAATTTCCGGAGTGTCATTAAGTGGTGACAAATTCTTCTACGACAACCCTCTCGAATCAGTTCATAACCATGAAAGAGCTCCCTGGTTTGGATGTGCTTGCTGTCCGGGCAACATAACCCGCTTTATGGCATCGGTTCCGGGGTATATGTATGCTACAGATAAGCGAACTATTTATGTGAACCTGTTTGCTCAAAGCACGGCTAAAATTCCTTTTGGAGAAGAAACCATTGGCATTAGTCAGGAAACCAAATATCCATGGGAAGGTAAGGTTAACATTACAATTGATGAGCCTTCATTAACCAAAATGGAACTAAAAATCAGAATTCCGGGATGGGCCCACAATCAACCTGTTCCATCTGACCTATATCATTTTGCCAACGAAAACAAGGATGCATATGCGGTAAGTGTAAATGGTAAAAAGGAATCTGTTAAAACCGAAGATGGTTACATCTTATTAGATTCCAAATGGAACGCTGGTGATCAAATCACTATTGATTTTCCAATGCCGGTTCGTAAAGTTATTGCCAACGAAAAGGCAACCTACGATCAGGGCAAAATAGCTTATCAAAGAGGACCGGTGGTATATTGTTTCGAGGATAAGGATAACCACGATGGTTTCATGTTCGATAACTTTGCATCTGCTGATGCTAAAGTAACTCATGAATTTGATGATTCTCTATTGGGAGGAGTGGTTAAATTAAAAATGCCAGCTCATAAAATTAGTACAGAGAAAGCAGAAACAACCGAAGAAACTGTTGAGTTAACAGCTATTCCTTACTATGCATGGAACAACCGAGGAACTTCAAACATGTTGGTTTGGTTGGCAGCCAATAAAGAAACAGCTATTGCCAAACAAGCTCCATCATTGGAATCTAAAGCAACTCCGACTGCATCTAGCGGATGGGCTCCCGGATTAAATGATGGATTCGATCCTAAAAACTCAGGTGATGTAGACAAATCATATTTCTACTGGTGGTTGAAAGAAGGTAGCGAAGAAACCGTTGACTATGAATTTGAATCACCTGTTACGATAGCACAATCTTCGGTTTACTGGCTGAATATGGATCATTACGATGGTAACTACCGTGTACCTGAGCATTGGTCAATCCTTTATAAAAACAAGGCCGGAGAATGGAACGAAGTTGAAACAAGTAACGAATTTGGAGTGGCTTTAGATCAATACAATACCGTTAACTTTAAACCTGTTGAAACAACTGCAATTCGTATCAAAGCGAAGCTACAGGAAGGCGAGTCAGCTGGTATTCTGGAGTGGAAATTAAAATAGTTGGTACTACAACGCAACAAACTAACCATTTTTAAAGGGAAGAAGAATGAACATAAAATCGATTTTACTTTTAGCCGTGATGATGACTGTTATACTTTCATTATCATGTGCCAATAACAACAAGAAAAGTAACAGTGTATCAGAAAAATATACTATTACAGCACCGCCTGCATCGTTAAATCTTGATCCGTTTTACAAAAAATATGCGAACATTAATGGTATTCATATCATGAGTTCGTGGCGTGTGCCCGATTCTGCCTTTGTGAAAGCATGTGAGATAATTGATTTTATGACTGCTGATTTGCCTGAAGATGTTTTAAACCAAATGGTGAAAGTTGGAGCCCGTTTAGGAATCATGGCACGTTACGAAGGAACTACCGACATACCCGAACATGCTCACCTGGCAAATGATACAACAATCAACTGGGATGTTCGTGCCCGGGGTTTAGGTGGTGATATGGAATTACCCTTAACCACCTGCGCAGAGGAGAATCTTCTTTGTTATCAAATTGACAAGTACCATGCCGAGGATATTACCATTCACGAATTTGCGCACGCTATTCACCTGATTGGTATAGCTCCTATTGATTCAACCTTTAACGATACACTTCAGCAATTACTCGATAAAGCAATGTCTGAAGGAAAATACGTTAACACGTATGCTGCCACAGATATCTACGAATACTGGGCAGAAGGCGTTCAGAACTGGTTTAATGTTAACGCCGAAGTGGCAAAGACAGATGGTAAGCATAACTGGGTTAATACCCGTGATGACATGAAAAAATATGATCCTGACTTATATGATTTGGTTAGTAAATATTTTTCCGACTTCAAACAAAGTCCTTCCTGTCATAGTGCAGAAAATCTCTACACAGAGTAATCAAATACGATTATTATGCAATTAAAAAACCTAATAAAAAGCACTGTATTTTTAGGCCTTATGTGCTCTGCCATTTCTTGTAATCAACCTACTGATTCAAGAATTGAAACTGACGGACGGGAAATAGTTGATTTCAAGGTGCTCACTTTTCCGCTGGAAGATGTCAAACTTTTGGATGGCCCTTTTAAGCATGCAACAGAATTAAATGAGCAATCGCTCTTAAACTACGAGCCTGACCGCTTACTGGCCAAATTTCGTTTTGAAGCCGGTTTAGAACCCAAAGCCGAACATTACCATGGCTGGGAAGATAACACCATTGCCGGGCATAGTTTAGGTCATTACCTGTCAGCCATCTGTATGATGTATAAAACAACCGGTAACGAAGAATTTCTGAATCGGGCCAATTACATTGTTGATCAATTGGCAGAGTGTCAGAAAGCAGATGGTAATGGCTACATTGGAGCATTCCCTGATGGGAAAAGGATTCTGGAAGAAGAAGTTGCCAAAGGAAATATTCGCTCACAAGGTTTTGACTTAAACGGCATTTGGGTTCCTTATTATACCCAGCATAAAGTGATGATGGGATTGATGGATGCTTATGAATTATGTGGAAATCAAAAAGCTCTTGAGATCAATAAAAAGTTTGCCGATTGGTTACTAACTGTTGTGAAAGATCTGACAGATGACCAAATCCAGTTGATGTTGAATTGTGAACATGGTGGTATTAACGAAGCTTTAGCTGAGTTATACGCAGTTACCGGTGACACCACCTATATGAAAATGACGGATTCTTTCTATCATAAGTCTATTCTAGATCCATTATCCAACAACGAGAATATTTTGCCCGGAAAACATGCAAACACGCAGGTACCAAAACTGGTTGGTTTGGCACGTATCTACGAATTAACCGGAAACGAGAAAGATCGTCGTGCTGCAGAATTTTTCTGGGACAGAGTTGTTCATCATCATTCGTATGTAACCGGTGGACATTGCAATCATGAGTATTTCGGAGCACCCGACTCTCTGCGCGATCAGTTAAGTGATGGTACCACTGAAACCTGCAATGTGTATAACATGCTTAAGCTTTCGAGTCATATGTTTAGCTGGGAAGCACAACCCGAAGTGGCTGATTTTTACGAACGTGCTCTTTTCAATCATATTCTGTCGTCTCAACATCCGGTAGATGGAAGAGTTATTTACAACCTTTCACTGGAGATGGGAGGTCATAAGGTTTATCAGGATCCTCATTGGTTTACCTGCTGTGTCGGAACAGGAATGGAGAACCACTCAAAATACGGTCGTAACATCTACTACCATAACAACGATGAGTTATATGTAAGTCAATACATTGCATCGGAACTGAACTGGAAAGATAAAGGTGTAAAGATCATACAGGAAACTCAATATCCTGATGAGCAAGGCACTCAATTGACAATCAAAACAGATCAAGCCAAAAAGTTTAGCTTGTTATTACGCTATCCTTATTGGGCTGAGCAAGGCATTGAAATTACAGTGAATGATAAAGCGATTACAGTGAATCAAAAGCCGGGCAGTTTTGTAAGCATTAACCGCAATTGGAAGGATGGTGATGTGGTAAAGCTTAAGATGCCATTCAGCCTGAGACTGGAAACAATGCCTGATGATTCCAACCGTGTAGCCATTATGTATGGGCCATTGGTACTGGCAGGCGATTTAGGTCCTGAAGATGATCCTAAGGTAAGTAAATTGATGTATGTGCCGGTATTGATGAGCGAATCACGCAATCCATCTGATTGGATGGAGCCGGTTGAAGGAAAAGTAAATACTTTTACGACACATGATGTGGGTCGACCTCGCGATGTGGTTTTCAAACCATTTTATCAAACGCATGAAAGAAGATACTCTGTTTACTTCGATTTGTTTGACCAGGCTGACTGGGACGAGAAACAGGCTGAATACAGAGCGAAACAAGAACAGAAGAAGAAGATTGATAACATGACAATTGATTTCTTTCAACTGGGTGAGATGCAGCCGGAAAGAGATCATAATTATGAGGGTGACAAAGTATTTGTTGATCAGTTTAAACAAAAAAGATACCGTCAGGCTGACAGAGGCGGATGGTTCTCGTTTGACATGACAGTCTACTCGGGCCAGCCTATGGCACTGGTATTTGAATACTGGGGCGGTTTCCCTTGGTCACTTACCTTCGATATTTTTGTTAATGACCAGAAACTGGTAACTGAAAACCTGAAAAATAAACAACCTGGAGAATTCTTTTACCAGGTATATGAATTACCCGATAATTTAACCGTTAATGGTGGAAAAGTAAAGGTAAAACTGGTACCTCATGAAGGCCATCGGGCAGGTCCTGTATTCAGTGTTCGAACCATCAAAAGATAATTGGTTTATAATTAATATTAAGTGCTAAATTAGATTTCGAATAAAAGTCAAAGTTTCATCTTTGACTTTTATTTTTTAAACACTACAAGTATAGAAACCATGGAAAACATCATAAAGAATCGTCTGCAACAACTAAGAAATGAAATGAGAAATAAAGGAATCGCAGCATGGTACATGTCGGGTTCCGATCCTCATCAGAGCGAATATATGCCCAATCATTGGCAGATTAGGGAGTTTATCAGTGGTTTTAATGGTTCGATGGGTTTTATGGTTGTTACCTTAAACGATGCAGCGTTATGGACCGATTCGAGATATTTTCTACAGGCTGCCAGTCAGTTGGAAGGAACAGGTATTCAGTTAATGAAATTCAGAATAGAAGGAACTCCCAGTCCGGCTCAATGGATCAGCAGTCAATTAACATCCGAACAACTTGCCGGAACAGATGCCAGCTGCATCTCCATTTCTGCTTATGAGTCATTACAGTCAGAGCTTTCTGGTTATGATATTACCCTGACAGATTGTGGTGATTTATTGGACTCATTCTGGACGGATCGCCCCGAATTACCATCTAATCCAATCTTTGAACATGAAGTAGATTATGCGGGTCATTCACGCATCGAGAAGATTGATCAGATAAGAAATCATCTGGATGAGAAAAAAGCTGACTACATTATTTTAACTGCCTTGGATGATATCGCCTGGACATTTAACCTTCGTGGTAATGATGTTGAATTCAACCCTGTGTTTATAGCTTTTTCTCTCATCAGTAAAACAACATGTACGCTGTATGTTAACCAACAAAAGATTCCGGATTCATTAAAGGATAAACTGGAAAACGAAGAAATAAACATACTTCCTTATGAGCAGATTTATTCAGATGTTAACAACATTCATGGCAAATTATTGATTGATCCGGATAGAGTTAACTACGCTTTAAAAAATGCCTTAAGTAAAGAAGTCAAAATTGAATATACTTTATCGATAGCTGCCATCTTAAAAGCCATAAAGTCAGATCATGAAATTAAGATGTTTGAGATCGCCATGCAAAAAGATGGAGTTGCCATGGTCAGGTTTTTAAATTGGCTATATCAAACAGCAGGAGTTGTGAGTTTTACAGAGTATGATGTTTTACTTAAACTGGAAGAATTCAGATCTGAACAGGCAAATTTTATGGGAGCCAGCTTTCATTCCATTGTCGGCTATAATGGCAATGGTGCAGTAGTTCATCGCTCTGTCACACCCGAAACGGCTGCTTCCATTACCAATGATGGTATTTTGTTATTTGATTCAGGAGGGCAGTACTTAGAAGGAACAACCGATATTACGCGAACTGTTTGTTTGGGTGATCCAACTGATTTGGCAAAAGAAGATTTTACCATCACACTTAAGGGAACCATCGGACTGGCTGAACTTAAATTCCCGGCCAATACCTTAGGTTGTAATCTTGATTTGGCTGCCCGTCATGCCATGTGGCAAACAGCCCGAAACTATGGTCACGGTACTGCTCATGGAATCGGATTCTTTCTAAACGTTCACGAAGGTCCTATGAGCATCCGACAGGAATACAATAACCGAGTGATTGAACCCGGAATGGTAATGTCGGACGAACCAGCTTTTTATCGTGAAGGATTATATGGTATAAGAACCGAGAATGTGATGGTTTGTAAAGAATGGGTGACAAATGAATATGGTCGTTTCCTTCAATTTGAAACCCTTACCCTTTGTCCCATCGATACCAAACTGATTGAGAAAAGTCTATTAACTGAGGCCGAAATCAGATGGATAAATAATTATCATCATCAATGCTTTGAGAAGCTTGCTCCGGCTTTAAATGATGAAGAAAGAGAATTTTTGAAAGAATTAACTCAGAAGATTTGATTGGATTATGAATAAATTTTCAGCAATTGGTGTTATGAGCTAAACATTTGTACTAGTTATTTAAACCTTCATGACAGCTGTTGCCGGAAATATTTTTCTTCTTCACCATGAGAAAAAATCAGTAATCCAGGAAAGAATAATATATGTACAAATTATCGCCGCCCCGTATCAAGAAGAAACACACATTAGTTGTCACAACTCTTTTATTATTGATTTCTATGTCATGTAATCATGACAAACCAAAAGCAATTGATGAATCAGTAAAACCCAGGGTTGAGTTGTTTTCTATTAAAGATGTTACATTGCTCGAAGGTCCATTTTATCATGCCACCGAACTAGGAAAGAATACTTTACTTGCCTATGAACCGGATCGCTTCCTGGCAAGATTCAGAACCAATGCCGGATTGGAAGCCAAAGCGGAACATTATGAGGGATGGGAAGGTGAATCACTAGCCGGACATAGCCTCGGACATTACATGACAGCTATTAGCCAAATGTATCAAACCACTGGCGACAAAGAATTTTTGAATCGTGCCAACTATATCGTTGATGAATTAGCCTTGTGTCAGGATCAAAGCAAATCCGGTTTTATTGGTGCTTTTGAAAACACCGAAAAGATACTAACCGAAGAGGTTGCCAAAGGACAAATTAAAGCACAGGGATTTAACCTCAACGGCTTATGGTCTCCATTTTATACCGTTCACAAAATAATGGATGGATTGTTTCACGTTTATAAACTTTGCGATAATAAAACGGCACTTGAAATTGATGAAAAGTTAGCCAGATGGGTTGGGCAAATTCTAAAGGACTTAAACGAAGAGCAATTACAGGAAATGCTGCACTGCGAGTTTGGTGGCATGCCTGAAACACTCCTCGATCTTTACGGAGAAACAGGCGATACCATCTATCTTCATTATTCCAAAAAATTCAGACATAAAGCCATTATTGATCCCATCATCGAAAACAACGATATTCTGGCGGGCAAGCATTGCAACACACAAGTCCCTAAATTTCTAGCTCTCGCACGTAGTTATGAATTAACAGGTGATACAAGTGATTACAAAGGAGCAATCAACTTCTGGGATATGATGGTGCATCATCATGCATACGTAGCGGGAGACTTCGACAATTACGAATATTTATACGAACCGGATCAGTTAAACGATCAATTGAGTAATAGTACGGCAGAAACTTGCTGTGTGTACAATATGCTGAAGTTATCAAGGCATCTTTTCCAATGGAACCCATCCGTAGAAATTCTTGATTATTACGAAAGAGCTTTGATTAATCATATTTTGTCATCACAACATCCTGAAGATGGAAGAGTAATCTACCATTTGTCGCTGGACATGGGTGGGTTCAAAGTTTACGAAGATCCGCATGATTTTACCTGCTGTGTCGGATCCGGAATGGAAAATCACGCTAAATACGCACAAAACATTTATTATCATTCTGAAGATGAATTAATTGTAGGTCAATTTATTGCTTCAGAAGTTAACTGGAAAGAGAAAGGTTTTAGCTTAAAACAAACTACCCTATTCCCCGAAGAGGAAGGAACAACTTTGGAAGTAATAACTGATCAAGCCGAAATTAAAAACTTATCCTTAAAAGTACGTTACCCGGCTTGGGCTTCACAAGGTTTTAAAATAAGCATTAATGGTAAAACATTCGCTTTTGATGCTCAACACGGATCATTTATTAATCTGGGTGATACATGGAGAAATGGTGACCTGATTAAAATTGATATGCCATTTAACATCCATACAGAATCGATGCCGGATAACAAAAACAGATTAGCCATATTTAACGGTCCGGTTTTGTTGGCTGGTATTCTGGGACCAGAAAATGATCCAAAGATTGCTGATCCTTTATATGTTCCTGTTCTGATGACAAAAGATGCAAATCCTGCAAGCTGGTTAGTTAAATCCGGAAAAGGTTTTAATACATTTAAACTAACTGATATAGCTCAACCAAGGGCGGTTGAATTGCAACCATTTTATCGCACGCACAATTGTACCTATACCGTTTACTGGGATTCGTACACTCCAAACGAATGGAAGCATCAGCAAAAGAAATACAAAGAAGAACAGGCTAAAAAGAAAGAGCTGGAACTAAAAACAATTGATCTGTTCCGATTGGGAGAAATGCAACCGGAGCGTGACCATAACTTTAAAGAGGAAGCATCGTGGGTAGGTGAATATAAATCGAGAAAATACCGTGAGATTCCTAAGGAAGGTTTTGCTTCCTTTGAAATGGCTGTTGATCCGTCGAAAAAGAATTCTCTTGTATTTGAATACTGGGGTGGTTTTGCCGGAAGCCATACCTTTGACATTACAGTTGAAGGTCAGGTAATTGCTACCGAAAACATCACAAATATGGCCCCGGGAAAATTTATTAATGTAACTTATGAAATTCCGGAACAACTGATTGAGAATAAGAACAAGATTAAAATAGAACTCCTGCCTCATGACGGTCATCGTGCAGGACCTGTTTTTGCTGTTAGAACAATAAAGTCATAATCGCCCAAATAACGATAAAAACTTCATCAAAAGCATGTACAAACATCCATTCATACTAGTATTACTAATTGTTCTATTTTCAGTTGTTGGTAAGGCACAATCGCCTCATATGCTTCCCGGAAATGGTAATCCTCTCCTACCCGGTTACTTTGCGGATCCAACCATCAAGAAATTTAATGATACTTATTACATCTATGCAACCAGCGATGGAGTAAAGTTGGCATCAGGCGAGCCATCGGTATGGATTAGCGATGATCTGGTTCATTGGTACAATCAGGAAATGGATCTGGATTTACCCGAAGGATTGACCAATTGCTGGGCTCCAGATGTGGTTAAAGGTGATAATGGAAAATATTATTACTACATGGGTAATTGCCAATTTGGATGTAATATCTATGGCTATGTTTCAGACTCTCCAACAGGCCCCTGGAAACCGGTAAACGAAGGTAAAGCTGTAATACCCGTTGGAACCAGTAAGGAATATTTACCTGCTTTGGATGCTCAGTTTTTTAAGGATGATGATGGATCGTTGTACAGCTATTTTGGAACCTGGTGTACCTCGTTTAAAGGTATGGGGTGGGTTAAAATCAATCAGGATGACATGTTCACGATTGAAGAAGAAGGATTTATTCCCATCGAACAGATCCCTAATGCTTTTGAGGCCGCGTATCTTCTAAAGAAGGATAGCATTTACTTTTTGATGTATTCCGCCGGAGATTGTCGATTGAGCTCTTATTCTGTTCATTATGCCTGGTCGAAATCTCCTGAAGGGCCCTGGAACTATGGCAAAAACAATCCCATTTTGGAGACATCCGAAGATGGCTTAATCCATTCTCCTGGTCACCATTCTGTTTTAGAGGAAAACGGCGAGTATTATATTGTTTATCACCGACATGATAACCCACATAGCTCAGGTGGAGAGTTCCGTCAGGTTTGTATGGATCGCATGGTCTTTTCTGATCCGTATTCTATTGAAAAGATTAATGCCAGTCACGAAGGAATTTGCAGACAAACAGATGAAATATATCCAAAAAATCTGGCTTTAGGGGCTAAATCATCAGCAACATCTTATTATCATTTAAAAGCCGAAGTTAACAGATACACCGAAAAAGAAACGGATTATGAATATCTGCCTCAACTGGCTACAGACGATAATAACGGTACAATCTGGAAAGCCTCCGGATGTTCTTTACCGCAATCGCTTGTAATCGATCTGGGTAAAAATCAATCCATTCAGAGAGTGATGATAGAGTTTGAATATTCAACCTATTTTTATCAATATAAAATTGAGACATCTGAAGATAGCATTCATTGGAATTTATTCGCCGATCGCACCCTGAACAAACAAAGTGGTTGTCCAGTAATTGATGATAATAAAGCCGAAGCCAGATATATTAAAATTACGGTTACCGGAACAGAGAAAGCTGGAATGTATGCTGCAATCTGGAACATAAAAGTGTATGATCAATTATTTGAAACACCGGAACTAAATAATCATATCCAAAATGTTGAAGCAGCCAATACTGTTTCTAAAGGTTTATTAGTTGACTTTGATGTACAAAAACAAAAGGCAAAAAATATCAACCAGTTTAAAAACAAAGGTTTGATGGGTGGTGATTTTATTTTGAATGGAGAAGCATCATTTATAACAAAAGAAGGCGTAAAAGCCATTGAGTTAAATGGAAATGGCTACTATGAATTATCGGCAACACCTACTCAAAGTCTGAACTGGAATTCACCCTTTACCGCATCAGCATGGGTATACGTATCGGAATTGCAAAATGGAGACTGCATCATTAAGTGGAACTCACGAGATAATATGCTACAAGCCTCTTACGCAGCAATGATGTTCGGCAAAGGTCCTTTTGGTGCAATTGCTCATGGCGACGGATCGGTTGATATGGGATTTAAAGAAACTCCATCGGCAAATCAATGGCATCATGTAGCAATCTCTTTTGATGGAATGAAGGAAAGTATTTACATAAATGGCAAACTTGACAGAGAAATGCCATTGATGCTTTTTGTTGAAAGTGATACAGTATTAATTGGAAGCTCTGGTTTTGAAATGGAAAATTTTAAAGGATTCATTGCTAAAGTTCAATTATATGATAAAAGCATGAATTCTGATGATATTACAAGATTGTATAAACAAACGAAGCCCAAAGGGATTAAATAAAATTCACTGGTAATACATAAATCATTAAGTTTATATTTTTAAAACCCTTTAAAATCAACCTAAGCTAATCCATTTCTCATAAATTTAAATCTATGAATAAAGTGTTTTTAGCTAAGTATCTGTTTATAAATATTTTGGTATCGATATTTGGTATCGTAACTATTCAGGCTGAAATTTCTGAAGAAGAACCACTTTATTTTAGTCATTATACCAATGAGGATGGACTACCATCAACCTACGTAAAAAGTATTGTTCAGGATGTGGATGGATTTATTTGGGCAGCAACCCGCATGTCGGTAGTACGGTTTGACGGAAAAACATTTCGTGATTTTCCGAGCTACAACCAGCAGCACGAATTAGTTCAGATGTATTGCAATAAATTGTTCTTCACTAAAGACTCGATGCTGATTTGTCGCACCAATGATGAAGAATACTTTTATTACGATTGCAGCCTCGAATGTTTTTACCCTTATGATTTACTAACCACATTAGGTTCAACAACCTTAATCACTCCTACTGATAATGGATTTTGGGTTTGTCAGAATAACAAAATCTATTTTGTTGACAAAGCAACTGCTGAGCAAACAGATATCCTGACAAAACTGGATATAAAAAGTATCTACAAGAAAACGGTTTTCTTCGATATAGTTGAAAACGATCAATGGCTGGTTTTTTCAACAACTGGAGGACAAATATATGTCTACAATAAAAATACTTTTAAAACATACGAGTATTCATTACCATCTGTAATTGATGTTGCCGATCACGATTTAAGATACATTGACAGCCATAACAACCTCTGGGTTACTTCTTCCTTTACAGGTCTGATAAATTTAAATCTGGTAAACAAGCATTACAGTCATTACACAACCAATCGAAACGATGCTTATCGATTACCACATAACCTCATCCATGCTTTTTCTGAAGATAAACTAGGCAGAGTCTGGATGGGTACAGAGGCAGGTTTAGCCATTTACAACCCCTCATCGGATAAGCTTCGACTCTTAAAAAGTAAATTATCAGAACCGCAGGGATTAAATACAGATCCTATTTACGACACCTTTTGTGATAAGGAAGGTAATATGTGGCTGGGATCCTATTTTGGTGGGATTAACTTCTGGAGCGGAGAGCAAAACTTTTTCAGAACATGGACACCCGGATTCGGCAAATGGCAAATTAATGGTAGGGTAGTAAGTTGTTTCGAAGAAGATCTGGATGGTAATCTTTGGATTGGTTTTGAAGATAAAGGGCTCAATAAACTAGATATTGAAACCGGGAATATGAAACTTTATTCTTCTGATTCAGAACCTTATGGTTTATCATACGATAATCTTCACGATTTATTATTTGTTAATGATGAAGAATTATGGATCGCAACGTATACGGGTAGTATCAATGTTTTAAATACCCGCACCAATACCTTTAGTTATTATCATCGTAACAACGAAGAGCAAACGCTTTCAGATGTAATCTATCAATTTAAGAAAGTAGGTGATACCATTTATATAGCCACCTCAGAAGGGATTACTTATTACAGTATCAAAAAAAGGAAATTTACAGCCCTGAGGCCCGACATCCTGCGATCGATCCAGTTCGAAAGCATAACCAGTACTGATGATGGAATAATCTGGTTTTCTTCCTACAATCAGATTTACCAGTATAACCCGGTTAGTGACTCACTGTATACTTTTGATCGGGTCCCACATATGAAGAACATCAATTTTGTAAAAACAGATTCTAAAGGCAGACTATGGATTGGCGACTGCTACAATGGTTTGTGCATGTATAACATAAAAGATCAGTCGGTTCAACAATTTAATCGGTCCAATCATTTTCCTGCCCACTGGATATTTAGTCTTGAGGAAGGAGACAATGGCTGGTTTTGGGTAAGTACAGATAAAGGATTAATTCATTTTTCGCCCGAAAAAGAAATATTTACTCTGATAGACAGTAATTCAGGAATCCCTTTTAATCAGTTTAATTACAGAGCTTCATTTACTGATAGTAAAGGAAACATTTACTTCGGAGGAAACAGTGGAATGGTATCTTTTAATGAGGAAACTAATATCCCTAAGAAAGAGCATCTCCCTATCGCCTTAACCGATATTAAACTGTTTAACGAATCGCTTCAACCCGGAAGTAAAACTCTCAGCCAATCCATCAATAAAATAGATCAGCTGACTTTAAAACACAACCAAAATGTTTTTACCATAGAGTTTTCAGCCTTTAGCTATTCCACACAAGGCAGGTGTCAATACATGTACTACCTCGAAGGACTGGAAGCTGACTGGAACAATGTTGGTAACCGTAATTTTGCGACTTATACCAACATTAGTCCGGGAACTTACACCTTACATATAAAAGCTGTTTACAATGAAAAACAGTCAGATACTGAAGAAAGGCAATTAATAATTGAAGTACTTCCACCCTTCTGGCTTACAGGTTGGGCTTACGGAATTTATTTTCTAATTATTCTTTTAATCTTTCTGGTTGTTTTCCGTGTGGGTAAAAACATTGAAAAATCCAAAGCTTTGGCCGAGTTGGAGCACCGCGAGAAAGTGCATGCCGAAGAAATAACACGTGTTAAACTTGAGTTCTTTACCAATATTTCTCATGAATTAAAAACTCCGTTGACCCTTATTGTAGGTCCCCTAAGCAAAATTATGAGTGAAGAAAACATCACTCCTGCTTTTCGTAAAAGGCTAATGGGAATTGAACGAAATGCAAATCGTTTGTTTCAACTAATCAATCAGCTTTTAGAATTCAGAAAAATAGAAACCGGAAAAGAAAAACTGGAGGTATCCCCAACAAATCTTAACGATTTAATGAATGATGTAACCGATTCATTCAATAGTATTGCTGAAACTAAAGGCATTGAACTATCAACCCAACTGAACTTATCAAACGAAATTGTTTGGATTGACAAAAATAAGATGGACAAAGTGTTCTGTAATCTTCTTTCCAACGCTTTTAAATTCACACCTGAAGGTGGACTTATTGAGTTTTCACTCAAAACCAAAAAGAGAAAAGGCAGAAATATACCCGAATTATATGATTTGATCATTAAAGTCTCTGATTCTGGTAAAGGTATTGAGCCCGAACTTCTTAATAAAGTATTTGATAGATTCTTCCAGATTGAAGATGAGTCCAACAAGGAAGGCGGATCAGGTATCGGTTTGGCATATGTAAAAAGTCTGGTACAATTACACAAAGGTCAAATTTCAGTGGAAAGTGAAATGGATAAAGGAACGAAGTTTAAGATTATCATTCCTGTAAGCCGCGAAGATTATCAAAACGATGAAATTTCAACCATTACAAGACCAACCAACACTTCTTACATTATTGATGATGAAATTCAGTCAGAATTTACCAAGTCAGATTTAATTAACATTGATGCATTATCATCTAAACCCACCATATTGGTTGTGGAAGATAATGTTGAACTTGTTTCATTTATGAAAGAGAATCTGGAAGAGAAATATAATGTAATAACAGCATTAAACGGCAAAGAGGCTTTTGATAATCTTGAAAAAGACAGACCCGATCTGATTATCAGTGATATTATGATGCCGGTTATGGATGGAATCGAACTAACTAAGAAACTAAAAACAGATATTAACTATTCGCATATTCCGTTAATTCTTCTGACATCAAAAGATAGCATAGAAGATAAACTACATGGTTTAAGTTGTGGTGCGGATTATTACATGGCAAAACCATTTTATCCGGCCATACTTGAAAAATACGTCGAAAATATCATTAATACACGTCAACGCTTAATCGATAAGTTTAGAAGCGATGAGGAGGTTAAGGCAGAAGATATCTCATGCTCCGAGTCGGATAAAAAATTTATTGAGAAGCTTACTTCAATTATTAAAGACAACATTAGCAATCCGGATATGGATGTTAGCTTTCTGATGAAACACATGGGCGTTAGTCGTTCGTTGTTGCATTTAAAACTTAAAGGATTACTGGGATGTTCAAGTACAGAGTTCATTCGTGCCATCAGACTAAAAGAAGCTGTTAAACTAATTTCAAGCGGACAATGTAACTTCTCTGAGGCAGCTTACGAAACGGGCTTCTCCAGTCCTACATACTTTACAAGACGATTCCGCGAATTCTATGGTAAGTCTCCACGGGAGTATTTTGGAAAATGATTTAGCTACTCTTGAACATTTATACTGGTTTTATAAACATTGCTACTAAACGTATGAATGTGTTTTAGCTTTCTTTACGTTGCTATAAAATGTACTAACAAAACCATCATGAATACAACTTCACAAATACTGTCCATCCTATTGGCTCTTGTATTAATCACTTCTTGCATTTCAGAAAGTGATAATACCTTTAAGAAAAAAACCTATTTCTCATCTGAAATTTGGAATGTGGAGGAAGGCAATGATTTTTCAGATAGTTTGGCCCAATTTAGCAAATATCGGATGAAAGAAACTGATAATCTTGCCATTTTATGGGAGCAGGCATTTGGATCTGATCCGGCTACTACGCCTGATGAAAAATATCGCTTTCAAATGAACGATCTAATGGAAGAAAGTGAACGGATGTTTGTCTTTTATCGCGATAGCTTAAAATTCATCGAAAAAGGACACTCGAAGACAGACAGTCTACGTATGCTGATTTTTGCCTATCACAACGATGATGGAACAGTTTATGGTGGCGGAGCTGGCGATACAATAGGAGTTGTTTGGCTTTCTCCTAATCGCATTCAAAAAAAACCTTATGCTGCCATGGCTCACGAGCTAGGTCATGCATTTCAATTTCAGGTAGCAGCTGATGGCAATGATGGCTTTGATCCGGGATCGATCTATGAAATGACCTCGCAATACATGCTATTTCAATTCTATCCAAACTGGATGCAATTAGAGACTTATCATTTCGATAACTTTATGAATAATACTCATAAGGCCTTTCTTCATGAAGATAATATGTATTGTACACCTTACGTATTGGAATATTGGTCAAATAAATATGGACGTGAATTCATTGGAAAACTTTGGAGAAGTGCAAAAAAAGGAGAAGATCCTGTAATAACCTATAAACGAATTCAGGGGATGGATCAAAAAGCTTTTAACGACGAGATAGCCGACGCATATCTAAAATTTATGACATGGGACATGGATCGCATCCGCAATATTGCGTGTGAATTTGCCAATAAACACACCAGTACCTTAAAACCCATCAATGATAACTGGTATCAAATATCGGAGGAAAATTGCCCACAAAACTATGGTTATAATGGTATCCGCTTATCTATTCCAGATGGAGAAACGAAGATATCAATGGAATTTAATGGACTTATCAACGCCAATGGTTATAACATTATTCAAACAGAAAAAGCTGGATGGCGGTATGGTTTTGTTGCCGAACTAAAAAATAAAGAACGAATTTATAGCCCCATTTTCTCTAATAAAACAGATACTGTGACATTTACAGTACCGGATAATACATCCAATCTTTGGTTGATGGTATGTGGAGCACCAACTGAGCATTGGATTCATGAAATGGATTTTAAACCTGAAAATGATGAGCAGTGGCCATATCAAATCAGACTTTCGGGTACAACAATTTTTAATGATGACAAGACAAATAACTAATAAACTGATTTGTTTATGAAAATAAAACTTCTCTTGGTAACCCTTTTTGCCTTTTCGATGCAAATTTTTTCGCAGGTTGCATCCGTTTCTTCACCCGATGAATCCATTAAAGTAAATGTTAAAATAACCGATCGGATTTATTACGACTTGATGGTTGATGGGATAGAAACTATTTGGTATTCACCAATTTCGATGACGACTAACAAAGGTGTATTAGGACTTAAACCAACTCTTTTAAATCAATCAACCGCAACCGAGAATAAAACCATTAAAACGGTTTGGGGTATTCGTTCTGAAGTAAAAGATCAATATAATGAACTAACTCTTGATTTTAAAGGAGGCTATTCTCTTATCTTCAGAATATACAATGATGGAATTGCATACCGATTCAAAACCGCATTAAAAGGCGATTTAGTTGTTTACGATGAAGAGGTTGAATATCGTTTCTGGGAAAATCACAAGATGCTTAGTCATGTTGTTGATTCGTATACCACTTCTTTTGAAAAGCTTTATACCCGCCAGACTTTAAGAGAAGTGACACCAGATAATCTGATTAGTTTACCTAGTACAATCATAGCTGATAAAATCAGACTGACAATTTTGGAATCAGACCTTTTTAATTATCCTGGAATGTATCTGTCCAAGTCCAATAATCATGCACATCGCTCATACCTCACAGCTAAATATGCCAAGTACCCAACTGAATGGGTTCAGAATAATTTTCGTTTAAAAATTACCGAACGAGCTGATTACATAGCTAAAACAACAGGAACACGATTTTTTCCATGGAGAGCTATTTCCATAGCGAGATCAGATATTGAAATGGCCGATTCTGATTTAGTTTATAAATTAGCACGACCTTCACAGATTGATGCCAGTTGGGTAAAACCGGGAAAAGTTGCATGGGATTGGTGGAATGCATTAAACCTGCAAGGTGTTGAATTTGAAACCGGAATTAACAATAAATCCTATGAATATTTCATTGATTTTGCTGCTCGCAACAACATTGAGTATGTAATAATGGATGAAGGATGGTCGGATCAATTTGATGTATTATTACCGACTCCAATGATTGACATGGAACATCTGACTCAATATGCGAAAGAAAAAGGTGTAAAATTGATTTTATGGGCTGTTTGGCACACAATCGACAAACAATACAAAGAAGCATTCGAACTGTTTGAGAAATGGGGTATAGCTGGTGTTAAAATTGATTTTATCGATCGTGATGATCAGATTGCCATTGAATTTTATGAACGCATGATTATAGAGGCTGCTAAGCATCACTTATTAATCGATTATCACGGATGTAGCAAACCAACCGGTTTGCATCGTACTTATCCTAACCTAATAAATTACGAGAGCGTCCATGGAGGTGAGTACAACAAGTTTAATGATGAAGAAACACCATCACATAATGTTGATATCGCCTTTACACGTATGATTGCAGGTCCAATGGATTATACACCTGGAGCGATGAGTAACTCAATTCAGGGCGATTACAAAGTGAGTTATTATAATCCTCAAAGTATGGGAACCCGTTGCCATCAATTAGGAATGTTTGTGGTGTATTTTGCGCCTTTACAAATGTTATGTGATGCTCCAACAGCCTATGAAAAATACCCTGATATACTGCATTTCTTAGGTGAAGTTCCAACAATATGGGATGATACGAAAGCTCTGGAAGGCCAGGTTGGCGAATATGTTATTATAGCAAGAAAAAGAGGTGACGATTGGTATATTGGAGGTTTAAATAACTGGACAGAACGTGACGTTACCATCGATCTTTCAAAAATAATTGAGAATGGTACTTATAAAGCCTCATTATTGATAGACGGTGTTAATGCAAACAGAAATGCCGAAGATTATCAATATCAGGAAAAGTATGTATCAAGTACAGATCAGCTAAAAATAACAATGAAGAAAGGTGGTGGATTTGTCATTAAACTAAGTAAATAATAACAAATGAATCAAATAAAAAAAAGCAGTTACCGATGGTAACTGCTTTTTTTACGGGGTGGGCCCACCTGGGCTTGAACCAGGGACCCCCTGATTATGAGTCAGGTGCTCTAACCAGCTGAGCTATAGGCCCGGCATCAAAAGGCTTAATACCTTTTCAGCGGATGCAAAAATAGAAAGGAATTTCATATTATCAAAAGCCTTTCGCAATAAAATTATGCTTATTTTATTTATGAATGCTCATTACTTCTCTATTATTCAAATAAACAATAAGATATAAGCAGAACTTTTTAAAGTTATTTTTTCTTGCCTGCCAAATTTCCTTCAACTATTCCTTTAATTAATGCAACAATGCCAATAATAAAAAGAATTTGAGGATAGAAAAAGATAAATCCGGCAGCTAAACCTCCAAACCATACAATCGCAATTAATATCATAAAACACCTCTTAAAACACCTTATTTCAGCTATGTATTTCCGGACCTAAAAATCCCCCTGACATTTCTTCCTCCTCTGCTTCATCTTGCAATTTTTGAAGTCTTTTCGCTTCGTTCTCATCCAACTCTCCTTCTTCGGAGCGACCAATAAAAATTGGTTTCTCATTTGTCAGTCCACATATTAAGCCAATTGATGAATTGAATTTTCATATAGTACAAACTTTGCATTGTTGTCATAGGAATTGAATTTGACTAACTTTACAACAATATATATACGTAATAATATTTTTATCAAACTACAGAAGAAAAATGAATTGGATCTATTTCGTTATTAAATTTTATTCTAAAGAATGAATAGAATTACCAATTCCAATAATAGCAGGTTCTTCAGATAATCAAAACTTGCATATCAGAATAAAGATATATGATTTAACAAATATTAAGACTGGTTTGAAATCATTACTTTTTATTGAAAATAATTATTCAATAGCTTATCATATATTTTTTGGAAAGTATCGCACTATAAAACAATGAAGTACAAGTAAATGATAAAAGGCTTTGCAATGCAAAGCCTTTTATCATTTGGATTTTTATCTGATTTAAGGGAAAGGGTAATCTTTTCCGTTTGTTAAATATATATAAAATTTAATCCTTCCCAAACTTAACTTACAAATAGAAGCCAGTAAGAGCTGATTTAAATATTTTCAATTTTCACATATAAATTTTTTAACCCCCTTCGAAACGAGTAATAATTTGAAATAAACGTTAATTTTTCAATTAGACCCCTAAATATTTAAGCATCATCTATAATTTTAGCATATTTATACAATTTAACCCCCTTTTTAATATTTTTTCGATAAATATTTCAAAAAATATTATTTATAACCATTCTACATAATAAAAACCTAAAAATATGAGGTCTGAATTAAAATTTGTGAAGTTATTTTAACCTCGATCCTGGAATTTTATATCCTTTAACATTACCTGAAGAGTGGTAATACCATTATAGAAATTTTCTTCTACTGTATAACAAATATCAAAAGCACTGTTTTCTTTAATCTTTTTTAAGGCATTACCCATCGAAAAGGCAATTCCTTGTTTGATAGCCGCAGAATGTTCTTCTATTAATTCAAGCTTCAAATGATCTTTATCCTTGCCTACCGCTTTACTGGTTCCGTAATCAAATACATTTCGGGTCACAAAAACCGGTTTCATATTCCCTGGACCAAAAGGTCTGAATTGCTTTAAAATACGATTAAACTTTGGTGTAATATCCTTTAAATGCAAAAGCGAATCAACGTCAATTTGAGGTACTAACTGTTCTGGCTGAATATTATCCTCAACATATTGTTCAAACCGTCCTTTGAATAACGGAATATTCTCAATCTTCAAGGTCAAACCGGCAGCATACATATGCCCACCAAAATTCTCAAGTAAATCACTACACGATTCTATTGCTTTATATAAGTCAAAACCTTCAACAGAGCGGGCACTTCCTGTTGCAAAGCCTTTTGACTCCGTCAATATAATAGTTGGTCGATAAAAGGATTCTGTTAGCCTTGATGCCACAATTCCAATAACTCCCTTATGCCAGTTAGCATTAAATAATATAGTAGATTTCTTATTTAAAAGTTCTTCGTTATTGGCTATGAGCTCATGTGCCTCAATGGTTATAC
Organism: Carboxylicivirga caseinilyticus; assembly: GCF_050589785.1. NCBI lineage: Bacteria > Pseudomonadati > Bacteroidota > Bacteroidia > Marinilabiliales > Marinilabiliaceae > Carboxylicivirga > Carboxylicivirga caseinilyticus. Next base: position 44,949 of record NZ_JBNGOX010000001.1, read on the forward strand.
TTCGGTCAAGATCTTTCCGTGTTTCGTTACTGGCATCAATGTTCTCACTCATCTCTTTAACAAGATGCTCATTCTCCTGATCGCACACCAATAATTCAACTGCATCACTTCCGGCATCAATTCTTCCTGCAGCATTTATACGCGGTCCTATCTTAAAGACTATATCGCTGATGGTGATTTCTCTGCCTTCCATTCCGGCAATCTTAATAATAGATTTAAGACCGATACCAGGACTGGAGTTCAGTTTTTGTAAACCGTAATATGCCAGAATTCTGTTTTCTCCAATAATAGGTACAATATCTGAGGCAATACTAACAGCAACTAAATCGATTAAATCATAAAGCTGAGACTCCTTAAAATCATTAAAACGACAAAACGCCTGCATCAGTTTAAAGCCAACCCCACAACCCGAGAGGTTTTTATCAGGGTAATGACAATCACTTCGTTTTGGATCCAGACAAGCTGCCGCACTTGGTAATTCATCACCGGGCGTATGATGATCACATATAATAAAGTCTATTCCTTTTTCTTTTGCATAATCAACTTTCTCAACTGCTTTAATACCACAATCGAGTGCTATTACCAGTTTAATACCTTGTTCAGCTGCAAAATCAATTCCTTTATAAGAAATTCCATACCCCTCTTCGTAACGATTAGGAATATAAAACTGTAGTTTTTCGTAATGGATTTTAAGAAACGAATAAACCAAAGCAACGCTGGTTGTTCCATCCACATCATAATCACCATAGATCATGATATCTTCGTGTTGATCAAATGCTTTGTTTATTCGATGCACAGCTTTTTCCATATCCTTCATTAGAAATGGATTGTGCAAATCGGTAAGTTTCGGGCGAAAAAATGCTTTGGCTTCATCATAGTTTGTCACCCCTCGCTGCACCAAGAGATTGGCCAACACATGATTTATATTGAGAACCTCGGCTAAGTGATTAACCATTTCTGGGTCACTCTCGGGTTTTATGCTCCACCTTTTTTCCATTAATAATAAGCCCGTTTATGACCTCAAATTTTTCTAAAAATTTACTTAAATCAAAGAAACGTTATAAAATAATACTTTTTTGTTACGTCTTATTCGAATTAATAAGCAAGTTATATAATTAGCCGTCACTTCCTTAATTCAAGATTAAATATTTTTGATATTTTTTTCAACAGTATATCTTTTACTTCAACCATATCCAAACTTCTACCCAATTCCTTTTGTAATGATGTCACACCTTTATCAACAAAACCACATGGATTAATATGATTGAAATAGTTTAGATCGGTATTTACATTCAGCGCAAATCCATGCATCGACACATAACGACTGGCTTTAACTCCAATTGCGCAAATTTTTCTTGCTTTTCCCGGAACTTTAGTATCCAGCCATACTCCGGTAGCACCTTCTAAGCGCTCACCCTCTATTCCATACTCTGCAATGGTTTCAATTATACTTTGTTCAAGATTATGAATATAACTCTTCACTTGCAGTTCCATCACTTCTAAATCAAAGATTGGATAACCAACAATTTGACCAGGGCCATGATAAGTGATATCACCACCTCTGTTAATCTTATAAAAGGTTGCATTTATCTGCTTCAGGAATTGCTCATTTATCAACAAATTATTCTGAACACCACTTTTACCTAATGTATAAACATGAGGATGCTCAACAAACAATAAATGATTAACTACTTCTTTTAATACACTCGGATTCTCACGATTATATAACTTTGTATCAACTACTTTTGCAAAAAGTTCTTCCTGGTAATCCCAGACTTTTTTATAATCACTGATTCCTAGATCTTCGAAAATAGTAATGGAGGGGTTCATATATTTATTTTAATGCATTAATATGTTTATCAGCGTGATATGACGACCGAACCAATGGCCCACTTTCAACATATTTAAATCCTTTTTCTAAACCCACTTCTTCATACTTCTTAAACTGTTCAGGTGTTATATATTCAGCAACAGGTAGATGATTTTGGGTTGGCTGAAGATACTGCCCGATGGTCATTACCTTTACTCCAACAGACAGAAGATCATCCATTGTTTCATACACCTCTTCCTCCTTTTCTCCTAATCCAAGCATAATACCTGATTTAGCCACCATACCAGCGTCAGCAATATATTTTAAAGTTCGTAAACTAATGTCGTATTTAGCCTTGGTTCGTATTACAGGGGTTAATCTTCTAACTGTCTCAAGGTTATGTGAGATAACCTCAGGTTTAGCATCCATAACCGTTTGTACTAAATGATGCAATCCGTTAAAATCAGGAATTAATACTTCCATCGTTGTATTTGGATTTAGCTCTTTGGTTTTTCTGATGGTAGCAGCCCATATTTCAGCTCCTCCATCTTCCAGATCATCCCTATCAACGGATGTTATAACCGCATGTTTTAATTTCATTATCTGTATGGATCTTGCGATCCTGAGAGGTTCTTTCAAGTCAACCGGATTTGGTTTACCGGTTTTTACATTACAGAATTTACATGCACGTGTACAAATATCTCCAAGAATCATAAAAGTGGCAGTTCCGTTACCCCAACACTCTGCAGCATTCGGACATTTACCACTTGTGCAAATCGTATGTAATTTATTATCTCGTATGGTTTTATGCATCCAATTATAATCGGCTGTGTTCGGCAATTGAATTTTTAGCCATTCTGGTTTGGATACCCTGCTTTTTATTTTCACCATTTCTCTTAAAACTCTTTATAGCCAAATATTTCGACAATAATACTTAAAATTCGGCTCTTAAAACATGAATAATATTTGGTATTAACCAATAACTGTTACGAATGGAAACAGCACAGTTTCTTCAATGTTCATCTATCTGCAAAATACAAAATGTAAACTACCGTAACACAACCTGTAACAAACTGAATTTTGTCATATTACAGTTTAGAACAAAATATTAAATTGCAGGTTCTTTGGGAAACAACAATCACGTAAATTATAAATATATAGAATGAAACAAATCTTAGCATTAGCTTTGGTCGCATCATTTGTTATAAGTGGATGCAAAACAAACCAAAAAACTGAAACGGATATGAATCCATTTTTTGCCGAATACAATACTAAATTTAATGTGCCTCCTTTCGAAGAAATAAAGGTTGAACACTTTCTTCCTGCTTTTGAAAAAGGAATGGAACTACAAAAAGCAGAGGTAGAGGCTATTATTAACAATACAGAAGCTCCATCATTTGAAAATACCATTGTTGCATTGGATTATACGGGTAATCTTTTAAGCGAAGTCTCTTCAGTATTTTTCTCTTTAAAATCGGCTCACGGAACTGATTCTCTTTTAGCAGTTGCTCCTGAAATTCTTAAAAAACTTAGTGTTCATAACGATGACATTAATATGAATCCTGATCTTTTTAAAAGAGTACAGGAAGTTTATACTCAAAAAAATAAGCTTGACCTTACAACAGAGCAATCAATATTACTTGAAAAAACATATAAAGGCTTTATCCGTAGTGGGGTGAATCTTAAAGGAGAGCAAGCTGAACAACTTCGTAAAATAAATATGCGCCTGTCAGAATTGAGCAATCAATTTAACATGAATGTTTTGGCCGAAACAAACGCATTTAAATTAGTAGTTGACAAGGAAGAGGATTTGGCCGGACTACCAGAATCTTCAATTATTGCAGCTGCCGAAACTGCGAAAGCGATGGATTTAGAAGGTAAATGGGTTTTCACAACTCAAAAACCAAGTATGTTACCGTTCTTATCATATGCTCAGAACCGTGATTTAAGAGAAAAGCTATACAAGGGCTACTACATGAGAGGCAATAACGACAATGATAATGACAACAAGAATATATTGGTTGAATTAACCAACCTTCGTGTTGAAAAAGCTCATCTGCTGGGATACAACAGCTATGCCGATTTTGTACTGGAAGAGCGTATGGCAAAGAATGCTGACAACGTTTATGAATTACTTGAGCAATTATGGGATAGGGCTATTCCGGTGGCAAAGAAAGAACGTGCAGAAATGCAGAAAATAATTGATCGTGAAGGAAGTAATTTCAAGCTTCAATCATGGGACTGGTGGTACTATGCTGAAAAAGTTCGTCAGGAAAAATACAACCTGGATGAAAATGAAATTCGCCCATACTTTGAATTAAGTACTGTTCGTGATGGAGCATTTGATTTGGCAGGTAAATTATTTGGTCTTCAATTTGAAGAAATAAAAGGGGATTTTCCAAAACCTCATCCCGATGCGCAAGCCTTTGAAGTAAAGGAAGCAGATGGTTCGCACAAAGGAATTCTTTATATGGATTGGCATCCGAGAGCAACCAAAAGTCAGGGAGCATGGTGTGGAGCTTATCGTAAACAGTATCGTAAGAATGGAGAGAATATACCACCGGTAGTTACCATTGTATGTAACTTTACACCCGCTATTGGAGATAAACCGGCACTTTTGAGTTTTGATGAAGTAAGTACTCTATTTCATGAATTCGGACACAGTTTACATCAGCTTTTGAGCGACTGTACCTATAATATGTTATCGGGCACATCAGTTCCACGCGATTTTGTTGAACTTCCATCTCAGATAATGGAAAACTGGGCTGGCGAACCGGAAGTAATGAAACAATTTGCACACCATTATAAAACAGGTGAGGTTATTCCTGATGAATTGATCAAGAAGCTGAAAAACAGTGGCAATTTTAACCAGGGTTTTGCAACAGTTGAATATCTGGCAGCTGCATTATTGGATATGAATTATCACACGCAGACAAAAGTTCAGGATATTGACCCGGTAAAATTTGAAGAAGATTATTTGAAGGGTATTGGATTAATACCGGAAATAATATCTCGCTATAAATCAACCTATTTCAAACACATATTTGGAGGTGGTTACATGGCAGGATATTATAGTTATATCTGGTCAGGTGTATTGGATGCTGATGCCTTTGAAGCTTTTAAAGAAACTAGTCTTTACGATCAAAACACTGCAAAGGCCTATCGCGAAAACATTCTTGAAATGGGCGGAACAGAAGATGCTATGACAATGTATAAGAATTTCCGTGGACGTGAACCTAAAATAGAAGCTCTGCTTCGTCAAAGAGGTTTAGACTAAAACTCACACAACTTTATATACATACATGAGCTGCCTTAAGGGGCAGCTTTTTTTATGCAGTAAACAAGCTTTCTATCATCTTCTTAACATTTTTGTAATGATAAACAGTGTCCTGAATATCTATAATATTTTTGCCTAATAGTTTTATTTTCATGTTTTAATGTAACATTAGCTTACAATATTCGTTTAAATCTATATCTTTACTTTAAAGTTATAATTAAAAAGTCCAACACACATTTATTAACACAAACTAGAAATTAACATGAAAAAAATTCTATTAGTACTTGCTGTATCAGCATTCGTTGTATCATCATGTGGATTAAAGTCAAACGCACAAGGTGGTGAAGTAACAGAAGAAACAACAGTCGTAGAAGAAGCAGTAGAAACTGCTGTAGCCGACTCAACAGATAAGGCATGTTGTGAAAAAGACAGCACAAAAGCATGTTGCGAAAAAGATAGTGTAGAAGTTGAAACTCCTGTTGAAAGCGCAGAATAATCATCATCTACTGATTATCTTTTTATTAAAGTATCATAAGGCCGGATTTCCCGGCCTTTTTTTATTAAATAAACCTGATGAATGATCTGTAAAAAAATATTTCAAAAAAATTAAAAAATTGGGTAGGGTGAATTATTGCTTGTGCGGTATATAACTGTAAACGCATTTAAATTAGATATAAAAAAACATAACTTAAAATTTTATAGTCATGAAAAAATTAGCATTTGCAGTGATCACAAGCGTTCTGGTACTTACAGCTTGTAATAAAAATGAGAATTTGGTACCTGTTCAAACATTAGAAGATGTTGATCTTAAAATGACAACTGAATCGGTTGTTACAACTGACGCAACTTTGGAGGATGTTGTTGAAGCAACAGAATATGAAGTTGAACTGTACTCCGGAACTTCAGAAGCTCTGTCTATTGTAGCTGTTGAAACTGAAACTCCTGAACTAAAATTTGGAGGTAACGATAATCCATTCAGATACAGATACAGAAACGGTGTTTGCCCTAATGTAAATGTTGATTCAGAAAACGGTACTTTCCCTAAAATTATTACCATCGACTACGGCGACAGCACAGTATTAAATAATGGTCGTGTAATTTCCGGAATTATCACCATTGAAATCTCAGCTCCACGAACCGTGAGTGGTGCAACACGTACCATAACATTCGAAAGCTTTACTGTTGATTCAATTTCAATTGATGGTGTTATTGTTAAAACCTTCTTGTTGGATGAATATACTATCAGCATCACCCGTAATTTAACTTTTACTTTACCTGATGGAACAACTATCACAATTGAATCAGAAAGAACAAAAGTATGGGTTGAAGGAATGGATACTCCATTTATTCACGAAGATGATGTTTTTGAAATTACCGGCTACTCATTGATATCTGATTCTGATGGAGACGAGTTTAAGAAAGAAATTACTGTACCATTAATCAAAACAGGTGATTGCAGATATATTGTATCTGGTGAAGTTACTCTTTCACAAAATGAAGTAGTATTTGCTGTTATTGATTACGGTGATGGAACATGTGACAATATTGCCACTTATACAACTGCTGATGGAACAACCGAATTTATTATCGGACAAAAAGTAAGAGATAAAAAATATCAAAACACTAATAATTAACTAAGTATTTCCCGTTCACTTATTTAACTTAGTTTTTCCCGAAGATTAGGACGCTACTCTTCGGGAAATTAAAGAAAATTAGATTAGCAGCAAATTACTTATTTTCAGAATCATTAACTTTAGCCAAAGCAAAATTCAACAACTTGAGACGGGAAGATTTTAAAATTCTGTTTGATCAACATTTTGATTCGCTTCGAAAGTATTTATACTACCGATGTGGAGATACAGAATTATCTACTGACATTGCTCAGGAAGCCTTTCTTAAATTGTGGGAGAAAAAACTGAATAAACCACCTGATGAATTAATTGGTTTATTATACAAGATTGCAAAAGATGCTTTAATAAGCAGCTTACGAAGACAGACACTGGAAATGAAATTTACTTCAAAACCAGCAGAAAATGGCAACAGTATCACACCAGAAGAAGAATTGAGATACAAAGAATTACAACTAAACTATGAGAAAGCTCTTAATGAAATGCCGGAAATACAACGAGTCGTTTTTTTAATGAGCAGAAATGAAGAACTTAAATATCACGAAATAGCAGAACGACTTGATTTAAGTGTCAAGGCAGTTGAGAAAAGGATGAAAAACGCCTTACAATTTTTAAGACAATCACTGACAGTAAAATGAAAACAGACAAGCAATATAATCTACCAGAATCAGACAAAGACTTTTTAAAGTCTCTGCCAGGGCTTGATGTTTCATTTTCAAAACCCAAAGAGGAAGTATGGAATCAACTGTCAGAATTGATATCTTCCGAAGAAGAGAAGGCACCCGTTATTGAAAAAACTCTTCAACCCATTAAATATCTAAGAATCGTTTATGCAGCGGCTGCTATTTTAGTCCTTATGATGGTTTCAACAGCATTTATGCGCTTTTATACTAAATCAGTTACGTGCGAATCCGGTCAGCATTTAACAGCATTCTTACCCGATGGATCAAGCATCGAATTAAATGCAGGATCCAGTATAGAATATCACCCTTATTGGTGGAATCAGGAACGTCACGTTCATTTTGAAGGAGAAGGTTTTTTCAAAGTTGAAAAAGGTAAATCATTCGAAGTGTTTTCATCAAAAGGAAAAACTGTTGTGCTTGGTACCAGTTTCAACATTTTTTCGAGAAAAGATGAATATAAAGTTACCTGTTATACAGGTAAGGTAAGGGTAATAAGCACAGCAAGTGGTGAATCTGCTGATATTTTACCCAATCAGCAAGCCATCATCCAAAACAACGGAAATGTAATTAGTCACACACAACAAGACACAAATAATACCATTTTGTGGAGGGAAGGAATGTTTATTTTCACCGCCACTCCAATCAATCAGGTACTTGAAGAAATTGAACGTCAATTTGGTGTTTCAATTAAAACCAATACCAAACTAAGTTATAACTATTCGGGAAATTTCAGCAGGGAACAATCAATTGAAGATGTAATGCATACAGTATGTCTGGCATTAAATCTTGAGTACAAAAAAGTCAATGGTGGTTACCTGGTGAGTAAATAAAGGACGGGTGAAGAAATTCATTTTACTTTTATTCATTGTATTCAGTTCAGTACACATTTATGCACAAAAAATAAAATTAGAATGTACTGACAAACCTTTAAATGAACTGCTAATTGAGTGGCGCTCGCTATACAATTTGCAGTTTTCATTTAACGACGAACTATTATCCCAATTCAAAATTACCCGGTACCGAACCTACGAAGATTCAGAGAAGGCTATTCAGGATCTTCTTCAAGGGCTTCCTCTCTCCTACGAAAAAAACGATCAGGTTTATATCATTTACGCAGTTAAACAATCCACAGAAATTAAAACCTACTACTTAATAGGTAAAATAGTAGAGAAAGGAACCAACGAGCCATTACCCTTTTCGCATATTTCGGCAAACAATATTCAAGCTGTTACCGACATTAAAGGCATGTTTAGCTTTTCTTTCCAAGGCGACAGTATCTATCAGGTTAAAGCTTCTCATTTAGGTTGTTATTTAATGGATACAGTCCTAACTGCCGGAAATCATCACGTCATAAAATTAGTTCCTTCTGTAGTTGGTCTTCCCGAGGTAAGAGTCACCAATAATATTGTTGAAAAATCAGCGCAGGTGGGTGAAAAACCCGGGTTAATAAAACTCAACCATCATATTGCCAATTATCTGCCCGGAAATGGTGATAATTCGGTATTTAACCTTTTGAAACTTCAACCCGGAGTAACCGCAACAGGTGAAAATCCAAACGACTTAATTCTATGGGGAAGTTCGGAAGGAACAAGTGCGGTGCAGTTTGATGGATTTACAATCTGGGGGCTTAAAAATCTAAATGATAACATAAGTGCAGTAAATCCTTACATGGTTAAAAATGTTGACATCATGAAAGGTGGTTACGATGCCTCTGAAAGTGATTTCATTGGGGGTATAGTTGATATAAACGGAAGAACCGGTAATTTCACCAAACCGTCCTTTCATCTTTTCATCAATAACCAAACCATCAACGGAATGATGGAACTGCCTGTTGGAAACAAATCATCCCTGATAGCGGCATACCGACAAAATTATTACGACTTGATTTCTTCTGGTGACGTTCAGCTTCAAGAGATTAACAACATCGAAAAATACAACTGGAGTTACGATCAACCCAAATACACCTTTAAAGATCTCAATATTAAATACTCACTTCAGGGAGATAACGGTGACCTATTCTATATAAGTGCTTTAGGAGGGGGTGATGAATTTAGTATGCTTGCCCAACGGGATACAACCATTGACCGCCCCAATACAAGTCTTACTATTAACGAAACACTGGATGTTGATGAGAAAACTAATCAAATTGGTGCTGCTGCATTTTATGGTAAAACGTTTCAATCCGGTCATTCCTCTTCTCTCGAATTGAGTTATTCGTACTATGATAACGATTATAATATTCGTTCATCACGAGAATTCCGTAACTCATCAATTATTCGTTATACAAGAGAGGCAACCAATGAAATTGAAGAAATAAAAGGAGATTGGAAAAATCATTTTCTAATAAATAACCTCAACAAATTAACGGCTGGATTTTCATTTATTCAAAATAATACCGTATTAGCAGAAAAACTCAACGATTCAACGTACATTGACTTATTGAGTAACGCATCTCGAGTTGTGCTTTATGCACAGGATGAATTACAAATAGCAAAATCATTAACTGCAACAGCAGGATTTAGATTTAATTATCCTACTCATATCAACAAAACCCATTTTGATCCCAGAATATCTTTATCATACAAACCAGGTTTATTCAAGTTTAATGCATCCTGGGGTATTTATCATCAATTTATCGCCCGAACCTCAATTGTTGATGATAACAATCGCATCCGTTATGCCTGGTATGTGAGCGGATACAACGATGTTCCAGTTCTAAAATCAACCCATTATGTAATGGGTGCAGCATATACACGAAATAATTTTTTAGTTAGCTTAGATACCTATTATAAAAAAAATGAAAACCTTACCCGTTATATACAATTTACTCAAACAGCCTACGTATCTGATGGAGAGAGTAAAAGCTATGGTTTAGATTTATATATTAAGAAGGATTTTAATGGTCATTCAATCTGGACAACCTATTCTTTGAGCCGTACAGAAGAACTATATGATTATTTTACCGACAATGAATACAGACGTGCTCCTCAGGATCAAACCCATGAATTTAAACTGGCTGGCTTGCTAAACTTTGGTTCAATTCACACATCTGCAAGTTATGTATATGGATCTGGTTTTCCATTATTTACCGATAATGTAAAATATGAATACTTAGAACCGGATTATAACCGGGTTGATTTTTCGATAATTTATCAAATTACTGGCAAAAAAATTGCAGGCGAAGTGGGACTATCGATTCTTAATGTATTTAATAGCGAGAATGTTAAATATAATAGTTTTCAACTCTTCCCTATTGATGAATTCAACGACGTATTAATTAATGAAAAAGCAATTCCATTTACGCCACTATTGCATTTAAAAATTGAGATTTAAACGGCGGGTATATTTGCACTTTGATGTTACAGCCTCACGATCTATAGTTACAACTTGCATACATCCAATACGGTTAATATATCGAACTATTAATTTTAATGGATTATTTTCCATATCAAAACCTGTAAGATAACCTGACCTGCGACGCCCCTTATGGAAAAAAGTAATCTGATCGCCAATGCAAATATTATTTGCCTTCTGCCATTTTACAATTTGATGATATGCATTCGTACTTTTCACAATACAATCGTTTTTACATCATTCAACTTCCTCTACCAACGTCACAAAAATAGTAAAGTTCTAATTCCCTGAATAATGCTTAATGGTACTAAATGATAAACTGTAAAAAGCTTTCCATAAACAGCCCGATTAAATGGATAATATTTTTAAAGTCTTACTTTTACTACATTGTAACCAAATCGAATGACCCAGACTCCTAAACATATAAACTTCAATTTCAATAATTTAGATAATATCAACGATTGGTTTGATGTACTATTTAAAGAGTATTATCAATCCTTATGTCGTTTTGCACTTACCATTGTCCCTTATGAAAACCTGGCTGAAGAAGCCGTTCAAAATGTATTCGTTTACTTATGGGAGAAACGAAAAACATTGCTCATTAAAACTAACGTTAAGGGACTACTATACCAATCTGTCTACAACGAAAGTATTCGCTTACGGAAAAGAAGATTACAAAACAAAAATTACGAAGCTGAATACCTGCAGCAACTTTTACCAGAGTTTGAAAACAGTGATCAACCCGATCTGGATTTTATTAAGACAGCTATTAGTAATGCAATTATAAATCTACCCGAAAAATGCCGCGATATTTTTATTATGCGTCGCAAAGAAGGATTAACAAATGAAGAGATTGCCAATTATCTTGGAATTTCTGTTAAAACGGTTGAAAGTCAAATGACCATAGCACTTAAGAAATTACGAACAGAACTGACTCCAATCATCAAGCATTTACCAGCAATATTGATTCTTTTAGAAATTTCTTAAAATTTTTTCGAGGTTTTTAGGGGATATACATTCGGCATTACTCTTAATAAAAAAACGCATGTCGAAAAATATACCCTATAATATTATCGTTGCTTCGTTAGAAAACACAGCAACTATTGATGAACAAAAAGAATTGGATGACTGGCTGTCGTCAACAAACGAAAACAGAGAAATCTTTGAATCCATCAAAAAAACCTGGAGTAAAACACAGCTAAAAAGATCTTCTTTTAATCCGAATATAGATCCCGCTTTAACACAAACCAAAAAACGAATCCATCGACGCTTGTTTATAAAACGCGTATCGGGTATTGCAGCCATTTTATTGATTGGTTTAATGATTAGTACACTATTTAATCCATTTGATAACGATAAGCGATGGCAATCTGTAATTGCTCAACAACAAGAAAAAATAGAATTACCTGATGGATCAATAGTGGTTCTTTCTCCCGGATCAGAAATTAAATTTCCTGACAAATTTGAAGCTAAATCACGCAGGGTAAAAATAAAAGGAAAGGCATATTTTGATGTAGCACATAATAAAAATCAACCCTTTATTGTTGAAACCAACCACACTAAAACAAAGGTACTGGGAACCAAATTCACACTTGTTTCAGATGCTTTAGATAAAGATGTTCTTTACCTTGATGAAGGTAAGGTAGAATTTAGTTCCCTAACCTGGTTCGGACCAAAACAATTAGTAAAACCGGGAGAAGAAATCTCTTTGATGAATGGTAAACTCATAAAGAGAATTGCCATTAATGATAACCTTTCAACATGGGCAACTGGTAAACTAACCTTTAAAGACATTGCTTTGATTGACTTGGTAAAACAATTGGAAGATTATTACCAAACACCCATTACTCTTTCAACTTCATTAATAAATGACTTACACTTTAGCGGTAGCATCACACAAACAGAAGCAATAGATGCGTTGCAAATAATAGCATTAACCCTTCAACTGAAACTTTCAACCGATAACCAAACTCTAACCCTAAGTTTATGAAGTATATACTATTCATCCTTCTTACTATAAGCTGCTCTATTACAGCCCAGAAACAAAGTTTAAAAACTGTACTCGACAGTCTGTCACACAAAAATCATTTTGAAATATGTTACAGCAATGATCTTGTCAATCTGGATCAGAAAGTTACCCTACCTTCCGATTCAATGAATTTGAATGATTTGCTTAAAGAATTAACTCTACAGTCGAAAATCAACATTGAAAAACACGATTCAACATTAGTTATTACCCCACTCGAAAAGAAAAATATATTAATAAGTGGTAAACTAATTGATTCTGAAAATGGTGAAGAAGTACCATTTGCTCACATTTTACAAAAGGATTGGGGAACTGGTACCATTACAAATGATATAGGCAGGTTTGAGATAAATATTCCTGAAATATTAACAGGCAAGGAACTACGATTCTCCAGCATGGGATACGCTGATACAACCATACTAATTCCTGCATCTGATTCCATCAATTTAACAATCAGGATCAGGCCCAAACCCTATAGTTTAACAGAAGTAATGGTGTTGCCCAATGGTAATTCTGCAGAAGATCTGGTTAGACTGGCTGTTAAAAATATCAAACGAAATTATCATAGAAAAACCGTTCAAATGGATGCCTTTTATCGTCAGGTTGCCATGCGTGATGATGACTATGTAAATTTGATTGAAGCAGCTCTACTGATAGAAGACAAGGGAATAAATTCGGAAAACAATACCACAAAAATTAAGATAGAAGAAATGCGTAAAAGCACCAATTATCTAATACAACACGACGCTAAACACAAGCTGGCATATAAGGTGCTTGATAAGATTTTCGGTCATCGTAATATCTTTTACAAATGCTATGGACAAAACACCGTTCGCCATTATCGGGCTGAATGGTGGTACCGACCCTTAATGGACTACGACCATTTTGAATATGAATATGAAGGAGCCGTTTGGATGGATACTCTTAAAGTGTATAAAGTAAAATACACCTATGTCCATATACCAGAAATAATGGGTGGAGGCAAACGAAAATCTATACATTCATGGGATGGCGGATACATCTATATCAACTCAAATGATATGGCTATTGTACAACTAGATAGATTCTGGAAGTTTTTTGAATCTCATTTTGCATATAAAACATTTAAAGATGGAATATTTTGGCAATCCTCACGCTCATATCAAAAAATAGGTGATAAATATTACCTCAAATACATTAAAGGTTTAACCTATCCTGATGCACCTATGTACTCAATAAAAGAAACGAATAATGATACCATTATAGAGAACAGGCAGTGGGCTGAAGAGATCCTCTTAATTACCGATGTTATTACCGATAAACGACTTCAGGACAGAATTAAATACAAGGATAAATTAGCCAGAGATGAAAAAACATTAGAAAAGAAATACCCATACCGTCCTGAATTCTGGGAGCATTATAACATTGTTCAGCTAAAACCACTACCCGGAAAAGCAATCAAGGATCTGGAATGGGAAAAATCACTGGATTTACAATTTGAAGAAAACGGAAGTAATGATACTACAAATAAGTAATCTGAGTCATCAGTTTCAAAAGTTAACCGTATTGAAAAATATTAATCTGGAAATAACTAAACCGGGTTTGTATGTTTTTGCCGGGGCAAATGGATCAGGTAAATCTACTCTATTTAACTGCATTACCGGAATGCTGCAAGCAAATAAAGGAACAATATCCCTTAACTCTCAAGATATCGGAATTGTTTATGAACCTGTAAGTACCGAACCCAATCTAACAGTGCTGCAGATAATAAAGATGGTAATTTCCATACGTAATGCTAAAATGGATGAACTTGATTATCAAATCAAATATTGGGATCTGGATGAAAATAGAAATAAAACATTTAAAGCACTCTCACTAGGTATGCGCAAACGACTATTGATAGCTTGTTCATTAATAGGTAATCCGAAAATACAAATATGGGATGAACCTTTCAACGGTTTAGATCCATTAGGGATGAATAAACTAAGAGAAGTTATTAATAATCAAATCAAACAGGGTAATACCATTCTTTTATCAACCCATATATTAGGAGAATTAGATACGCTGGCTGCCGAAATCTATGTTTTAAAAGAAGGAGGGTTAGTTTATGGCTTTAAACCCGATAAATCAGATAATAACTTAAAACAACAAATTATTGAAGTCCTATAGCTATGATAAAAATGCTCCGCTTTGAATTCAATTTTCTTAAAGGAAAACGATTAATACTGCCACTTACGAGTCTTGTGCTAATCATTGGATTGATGGCACTCATTTCTTTTCTAACTGCAGATACCTACGATAAAGATCAATTGGCAATTAAAGTATCAACAGCCATGTTAAGTTCTGGACTTATTGCTCTATTTTACACCATCTGGATACTGCAACACTACATCCATCTATATCGATCAGGCTATTATAAAATGCTCTTAGCTTTTGGCTTAAGTCGACATCAATTATACATTTATCAGTTTATACAGAATCTGATTTTTGTAAATCAATTTTTGTTTGTGATGTTTTTTGCATCATCCATTTCAGCAATAACAAGAGGTATTCTGCCATGGGAGTTATTAGCCTCAACCCCATTAACATCGGTTATTTCATACTTTTTGTTGTTACTTGCCTTAGGTCAGATAGCAGCTTTACTGTCAACGATTCGCTGGAATCACATGCTATTGCTTCCTGTACTTTTTTATTGGTTTTTCGAAAGCTGGGTGGTATACCTGATAACAAAACACAATCCGGATTGGATTCATTTCCTTCCAATCGATAGTCTAAAACAAATTGTTGGAAATCAAATTTTAACCATTAATCAAGGTCTTATTATAGCCTTTTACTTGGCATTTGTTTTCCATTTGCTGTACCATAATTTACAAAGAAGAAATCTGTGTTAAGATGAAAAAAATACTACCTCTTATATTGACCATTTCATTTATCACCATTCTAATTGCTAATACGCAACTAACGAATTGGAATAACAGTCGCATTTTTCGAACCTATAAATCCATTGATGAACCTATCCGTGATGCACTGTCAAATAATGACTTTCTATCAGACGAAAGAGATACAGAAATATTGGTCATTAATTTATGGGCTACCTGGTGTCAACCATGTCAAAAAGAGATACCACAACTAAATAAATTATTAGAAAAATATGAACAGGACAATGTTTTATTTTTGGCCTTAACAACTGAGCAGCAACAAGATGTCAATAATTGGATGGAATTACAGAAATACCCTTTTCTGTATTATCAACTTTTTGAACAGCATGATTTGATGAATTACTTATTTGAATTAAATCCGGATCTATCCTTTAAAAATGGGCAAAAACCTCAAGGCCTACCAACGAATATTATTATAAAAAACAAGGAACTAATATATTTCCATACAGGATATTCAGAAGAAACAATTGAAGCAATAGAAAAGACCTTAAAGAAAATATTGTGATTATAATCTTATCGATTAAAGATAGGGTTAGGTTAGATAGATTTTTATGACAATGCAATTAAACTGCATTATCTTAATACTTTAAAGAGCGAAGGGGCCTGATGAATTGCAAAGTAGCCCCTTCATTCACCTTCCCAATTATTGCTATATTGTTTGCTCAAGAATCAATCTTTCAGCCTTTTCAATTTGATTTGGAAATAAATCCATTGGCACCATGCTTCCTCCAAGACTTTTAAGTACCATATATCTGGCACATTTTTCATTATTTCCCAAACAAAATTTTCTCTTATAACCGGCTGCAGTAGCTGGCATATTGGCCATCTTTTCATTAAAGAATGGACAATTCTCTACTTTCTCACAAACTGCCATTGTAATTTATCTTTTAAATTAGGTTGAAAAAGAAGCAAGTAGATAGATCCAACTATATATTCACTTCATCATTTCAAAATTAGAAAACAGATGTTTAATAACAGAAGACTCATTACCTAATTAAATTAAGCAATTTACCTAATTAAATGTGAAAAATTAAACACTATATAATAAAGTAAAATACACTATTTAATACCTCGTTAGAATGAATTTTCCAACTCTTCCACTTTTAATACACCTTGTTTAATTCCGGTAACAACCAAATGAACAAGATTTTTGCAGCCTGTCTTTTTAAAAATATTTTCCTTGTGCTTATCAACAGTCTTTTCAGAAATGAATAAAATACTTGCGATTTCTCCCCTGCTTAAACCATTGCATAGATGTCTGAATACTTCCAATTCTCTTTGAGAAAGTACAGAAACAACTGATGGCTCAACTTTTTGTTGAAAACGCATCTTAGTGTTTTCTGATAATGCAACTATAATTTTAGAAGAGAAATAGTTATTGTTTGATAAAACAGCATCCATTGCTTGAGTTAGTTCATTAACGTTACATTCTTTTAACACATAACCATCAACTCCGGCATCCACCATTTTCTCAACATAATCTACCCTATCTATTGACGATAGAGCCAAGACTTTTACACCAGGATAATATTGTTTTATAAACTGAGTTGTGTATAAACCATCACGAACCGGCATAATAATGTCCATAAAAAGAACATCAGCCTTCCCCCCTCCTTTCAAAAAACGTATAACGTCATCTCCATCGCAAAAGGTTAGAACTTCTGCTACTTTTTCATTATTCAATATGATGGCCTTAATTCCTTCACGAAACAAAGGATGGTCATCAACAATCCCTATTGTATACCCCATACTTCAACGATTAATTTTCAAATTCCCCAATTTGAAAACGGTTGTAATCTTGTAGTGCTAAACCGATTTAAACATAATAATTAATTTATCCTAATCCTTGAATTATATAAATAATAAACTGACTTTCTGATGCAAATGTACGAATCTTCTCTTAGTGTGTTAATAATACACATTGATAGATTTCAGTCATCTAATCCTTGTTGCTGGCATCTAAATAAAAACTAACTATTGTACCATTATCTTTGCTACTCTCAAAGGTCAATGAACTATTATGATATGACAAAAATTCCTTACAAACAGACAGCCCTAGGCCAGTACCCAACTCATTATTTGTGCCCAAAACAGATTTAATATCATTTGATGAAAGAATCAGCTTTTTAACCTCATCACTCATTCCCACTCCTTTATCAATAATACTTATTTTAAAAGCATTACCAATTTCATCAACCTTCATATAAATCTTCTCACCAGTATATGAATATTTTATTGCATTAGATAGCAAATTTTGTACAATTATCTTTAACATGTCAAAGTCGACATTTACAATGCAATTTTCACGAGGCAATGTAACTTCCAAAGAAAGTTTTTTGGTCCTAAGGCTACCTTCAAAATATTGCTTAATATCATTGAAAAGTTCGCAAAGACAGATCTTTTTGGGTCTTGGAGTAATACTATTTAACTGAGTCCGTGCCCAGCTTAATAAGTTACTAACCATTTCTAAACTTTGCTTGGCTGATATATTTAATGCTAAAAGTAAATTTTCATTTCGATATGGTTCATTAGGTTTACAACCATTCTGAATAATCAAATCGCTTAGATTGACCATAGCATGCAGCGGAGTTTTCAAGTCGTGTGCTATTATCGAAAAAAGTTTATTACTTGCTTTATTTGAGAGGTTCAGACTCTCATCAATATCTTTTTGGGCAGACCATTCTATATTTGGTACCTGTAACCTATTATTTGATTGATTCTGTAAATATTTTTGTTCTCCCAAACAGTCTAATAAACCTATATTTCGTCCAATAGTTATAACAGCATATTCAGATGAATCACATTTTAATAGTGAAATATTAAAATTAAATGATTCTTGGAGATTGAGCTCAGTCAGACTATCATCATTTATTCCTGAAGTGAAAATAACAGGAGCTTTATCATGAAAAAACGTTTTTAACTTATCAAGGTATTCATCAGTTTTAAAAACTGGTATAATATGATGAAGTTTTTTACCTATTAAGTGGTCTGTTTTTATTGAAAAACTATTCTGAAATGTATTATTAACATATACAATTTGATACTGTCGGTCAATTATACAAATGCTTACTGGTATATAATCATATAAACAAAATTTATCGTCCATATTTACTTCTTTCACGCCTTATTCATCATATCCTCCAATATACTCTGTTATAGTCCAAACAATTTAAATTAACTTATGCAGTTTGGATATTGAGGAGTATACATTTCCATTACAAAAAGGTTATTTGTGGAATAAATCGTTGTTTACAAAACGTTTACTAAATACACTAATTCCCCAAATAATGTATTAAAGTTTCCCGTACAAAGATAAATGGCAGGTTGCCAATAGCACTATTATCAAACACTATAAGCACATGTGCTTTTACCTATTTTTCTATAAGCATTTTGCGTATAATAATAAATTGACCAATAAAAAAGCAGCGAAAATTTCGCTGCTTTAACTTTACTTTACGTACTTATATCTCTTGATACTTTTCTTTGGTGTTTTCTCAAATTCTTCAGGAAAGAGCGTGACGAGTTGAATATTCATGTAAGCTGGAAGCTGAGCATTTGCCTGTTTTTTTATCTCCTGAAGCTTCTGCTCTATTTGAGCCTTATTTAAACCTTCTGAATCGGTTACTTCATAATCCGGATAAATTAATGCTTCGAGTTTTCCGTCATGATCGCGAACCAAACATTCCTGAACATATTCCATTGAATTGATTACAGCTTCAATCTCTTCAGGATAAATATTCTGACCTGAGGGGCCCAATAACATATTTTTGCTACGTCCTTTAATGTATATAAAGTTATCCTCATCAATAACACCTAAATCTCCGGTATGCAACCATCCTTTAGAATCAAAAATTTCATCTGTTGCCTCCTGATTTTTATAATAACCCAGTAAAGTATTTTCACCTTTTACCAAGATCTCTCCAACTGTATTGTAAGGATCTTCAGAATCAATTTTCACTTCCATTCGATCAACCAGCTGTCCAGCTGAAAACTTTCTCGATTCAGTCCATGGAGCATAACTAATTAACGGACCACATTCTGTCATACCATAACCAATGGTAAATGGAAAACCAATCTTACGCAGAAACATTTCTACATCTTTATTGAGAGCTGCTCCTCCAATAATCATTTCGCGGAATTCACCACCAAAAGTCTCAACCAGTTTATTTCTGATTTTAGAATAAACAACTTTATTTAATACAGGAATTTTGGTAAGTGTTTTTATCTTGGTTTCTTCCAATTGAGGTTGAACTCTTTTCTTGAAAATTTTCTCCAGAATAAGAGGAACAGATAAAATAATATGTGGTTTTACCTCTCGAAATGCCTGTGTAATAATTTGAGGAGAAGGTGTACGAGTAAGAAATGTAATGTGACAACCTACGGTAAATGGCCATAAAAACTCGAACAAACAACCATATGCATGTGCCAATGGAAGAAATGAAACTATTCTTTCTTCAGGTTGCAGAATGAGGTGCTCACGCGCATAAACTATGTTTGACCAAATGCTTCGGTGCGGAAGCAAAACACCTTTTGAAAATCCGGAAGTACCAGAGGTGTATGAAAGCACCATCAATTCATCAGCTCCGATAGCAGGAAAGTCTAAAGATTCAAAATCAAACAATGACCCGTCACCTTTTAAATATTTATTGGCCTTTTCAACGGCTTTTGTAAAAAATCCACCTGAATTATCTACCAGAGAAACACATCGGTTAATAGACATTATTCCAATTAACTTCTGCATTTTGGTTTCATCAAGCTTATCAAATAGTAAATCGGTTGAAAATAAAACTTTAGACTCTGAGTGATTTACGATATGATGAATATCTGCCGAATTAAAATCTGGTAATATGGGTACAATAACAGCCCCATAGGTAATTGTAGCAAGATAAACTACGCCCCAACTTGTCATGTTTCGACCAATTAAAGCGACCTTATCGCCTTTTTTTATGCCAATCTCTTTAAATAATTGATGTATTCCCTGAATGCGCTCACCTACTTGTCCATAGGTAATTGTTTCTCCTTGAAAATCACTAAATGCTTTACGAGCAGTATTGTCTTTAAGTGTGGTTTGTACCAAACTTAAGTATCCATTCTCAATCATAAAATCGAATTTTATTAGCCAAAACAATCGACCAAAATAAACTAAAAATCCATATCAGGGGCTCATTTAAACAAAAAAACCTCCCAACATAAAACATAATTAGTTTACGCCGACCTGTTAAGTTAATGAATTATCAGAGTATTTCAATAACTTGTAGTTATTATTAAAGCTGTTGATTCCAAAGCATTTTTATATTTTTGTTGAAAATACATCCAGATGAAATTTATTATCACTGTCTTAATGATTGGTCTATTGATATCGTGTACCAAACCCAAACGTACACCATACCTTACATATACCGCTGATTCATTCAATGTGAATAATGTAGAACTCTACAGACTGGATAACAATTATACTCTTTTTGATCAGGCAGAACGTGAACCGGAATCAATGATCTGGTCATTCAGATCAGACTCCGTACCAGGAGGTATTTACCAGCTACGAATCAATAATAATAATAAAATAACCCTCATACTTGAAGGAAAAATGCCTGTTGGTATTGAACTACAAAATGGTGTTTTAACCATAACAGGCAATGAACCTACAAAACAATTATGGGAAGCTCAAACCATTGCTGACCAATTAAATCAATCCATTCTGTCTTTGGGAGAATCCTTTCCGGATTCATTGGAAAGTACTGCTTTTGTTCATCATAAAGACTCAATATTTAAATTAGTTGAATTACAAAAAGAAAAAGCACAAAAGAAGATTTTGCAAATTATTGATCACAATAAGCATACTCTTCTTCCCTTGCTATTGGTTCAGCTAAAAGCAGGAAATCATCATTTATTCGATTATGGTAATGATGCCAATATGTACTTTACAGTCGATGAATATCTTCAATCCTATAATCCGGATTATGACCCGGTCAAAGACTTTAGCAGTAAAGTTGACTCATTGCGTAGCTGGATATATTATACTTCGGTTAGCTTGCCCGGCAAGGTATTACCCGACCTGAATGTACCCAATGCATGGAATGATCCTATCCCATTATCGCGCTTCAGAGGAAAAAATACGCTTTACATTATCTGGAATTCAGAATCAAAAGAAAGCAGAAAAATAACCCAAAACTTAATGTCCTGGTCACGTAACTATCGATATAAAGGTCTTGATCTGTGTCTTATTTCAACCGATGTTAACAAAGAAAAATGGCAAGAAGCAATAAATGAAGATAATTTACCTTTTTGGCACTTGTGTGATTTAAAAGGTAAAAATTCACCTGTTTTGGCAGGCTTGGGTATAACCAAAATACCAACATTTATTTTGGTTGATAAAGAAGGAATTATTCTTGAACGAAGTTCTGAACAAGCTGATATCACAAAACATCTGGATCAGTTAATACAAAAATAAATTCTATATTTGAACACATAAAAATCTGTATAAACAGAGTTAAGATATAAACCTTAAAATAATGATGAAGCAAAGTCTTTTAACTTTACTTATAGTGCTGTTGATGAGTGCCTGTTCCACAGGAAACAAATTTAAAATCAGTGGAACCATTGAAGACGGAGCAGGAAAGATGTTGTACATCCAAAAAATGGATTTGAATCAGACCACAACATTGGATTCTGTTAAACTCAAAAAAAACGGTGAGTTTTCTTTTACCGGTGAGCGCTTAAATGAACCAACCTTTTTATTACTTAAAATTACAGATCAGAACTACATTACTTTACTGGCTGATACAACTGAACATATTGAGGTAATGGCGAATGCAACCAACCTTGAAGAAAGCTATCGTCTTACCAATTCAATAGGTTCGGCATACATTCAAATCTTTAACAAACGTATTAGAGTTCTTAACTCTGAATTAGACCGGGTTATTAAAGAGTTTCAGGCACTGGACGCTAATGATAAAGCAGGTAAAAAACGATTGGAAGATGAATACCGCCAATTGATCCTTGATCATAAAACCTTTGTTGGTGAATTTATCATGGAAAACTTTACCTCTTTTGCTGGTTACTACGCCCTGTTTCAACGTTTAAATGACAATTCGCAGGTAATGAATGTTATGGATAAAAGTGACCAGGTTTACTTTTCAACATTGGCAACCAGTTTAGAAAATCATTATCCCGACTCGGAAAGAGCTAAACATTTATACAATTATGTATTAGGAGTAAAGGCACAACAACAAAAAGAAGCTCTTACTCAAAAACTGTTGCAAGAAGCTAAAAGTGGTTTCCCTGATATAGAAGAAGCTAATACACTGGGTGAAAAGATTAAATTATCATCACTGAAAGGCAAAACGGTTCTTCTATCGTTCTGGGCTTCTTGGGATCAATCGTCACGTAAAGAAAATAATAACCTGAAAAGTCTCTACAAAAAATATCACAACAAAGGTTTTGAGATTTATCAGGTATCACTTGACAGAAGTAAGATACTATGGCAAAATGCAATTGAGACAGATGAACTACCCTGGATTAATGTGAGTGACTTACGTTATACCGATTCATATCCTGCCAGATTGTACAATATTCAAAAAATACCTTCTAATTATTTAATCAGTGCCGAAGGTGAAATTGTTGGTAAAGATTTATTTGGCAACAGACTTTCTGAAAGATTAGAGGAGATTTACTAAGACTGAATCAAAGTAAAATATCAATAAAAACCACCTTTTATAAGAGGTGGTTTTTTTATGCGATTTAATACATTCTAATGAATAGTTTATCAACTATTTGAATATTATTTTCCAGTATTCAAAAATAGAAGAATGTCAAATTGAAGCTAAACCAGAAGAGAGTCAAAAATACATTTGGTTACATCAGGTATTTTCTGATATATTTGTCCGTTAATTGGCCCAATCGGTTAGTAAAACAAGTAAACTTTTGAATTCGAAGAAAATATATTTTGCCTCAGATGTACACCTGGGTGCACCAGGAATTAAAAATCACCGGGAACACGAAATCCGGTTTGTTAATTGGCTCGATTCTATTAAAAGAGATGCAGCTGAGATATATTTAATGGGAGACATCTTCGATTTTTGGTTTGAATACAAAAAAGCTGTACCCAGAGGTTTTACCCGTTTTCTGGGTAAATTAAGCGAGATTACCGATAGCGGAATTCCTGTTCATTTTTTTACCGGCAACCATGATATTTGGGTATTCGATTACTTAAGCTCAGAGTGTGGAGTAGTAGTACATCGTGAACCTGTAATTAAACAACTAGAAGGAAAAACTTTCTTTCTGGCTCATGGAGATGGATTAGGTAACTACGACAGACATTATAATTTTTTGAAATCTGTTTTCACAAACCGATTTGCTCAATGGCTATTTAGTTGGATACATCCTAACTTAGGCATTGGACTGGCCGATTTTTGGTCGGGTAAAAGTAGAGATAAGAATAATAAGATATACGGAAGCCATTATCTTGGTGATGATAAAGAATGGTCTGTTCTTTATGCCAAAGATGTGCTGAAGAAACAAGCTATTGATTATTTTATTTTTGGTCACAGGCATGTGGCTCGAAAGGTAAGTGTGGGACCTGAGAGCGAGTTGATTTTTCTGGGCGACTGGATTCAACATTTTTCATATGCTGTGATTGAAAACAACCGTGTGGAATTAAAATATTTCAATAGCGAAGTATAGTTTGATATAGAAATAGAGAGTAATGAAACCGAAAGCAGGTATTTATGCTGTGGTTACCGGAACCGGTAGCTACATTCCACCTCATATTGTGGAAAATGCAGATTTTGCAAACAATCGTTTCTTCAACGAAGATGGTACTGTTATTGATACCCCTGGTGATGAGATTGTGCAAAAGTTCAAACAAATCACCGACATAGAACAACGTCGTTGTGCAGATAATAATCATGTTACTTCCGATCTGGCCATGTTTGCAGCCGAAAAAGCTTTGGAAGCAGCCAGTTTCGATCCGGAAAACCTGGATTACATCATCGTTTCGCATAATCTTGGTGACATGAAACACGGTTCGATGTATCCTGATATCCTACCAACACTTGCCTCAAGAGTAAAGAAAAAACTTGGTATCAAAAATCCGAAAACCATTGCTTACGACATTACTTTTGGTTGTCCGGGTTGGACACAAGCCATGATTCAGGCCAATTATTACATCAAATCGGGCGATGCTAAAAGTGCTTTGGTAATTGGAGCAGATACCCTGAGTCGTGCCATGGAACCACACGATCGCGATTCAATGATATTTGCCGATGGGGCAGGAGCAGTAATTTTAGAAGCCAGGGAAAGCAAAGAACCTATAGGAATATTAAAACATGCTGCTCAAACCGATACAGAAGAATACATTGAAATTTTAAGAATGAATGAACCATTTAATCCTGAACTAAAAGGCGATCATCAATATCTTAAAATGATGGGTAGAAAAGTTTACAACTATGCTTTAACCAATGTTCCTCAACTGGTAAAAGAATGTTTGGATATCAATGGTCTTCAATTGTCGGATGTGAATAAAATATTAATCCATCAGGCAAATTCCAAAATGGATGAAGCAATCTTAAAACGTATTTTCCGTTTGTATGGACGTAAAGATGTTGACATGAGCGTGATGCCTATGACAATAAATACACTTGGTAACAGCAGTGTGGCAACCGTTCCAACATTGTTGGATTTAGTTGTACGCGGTCAACTGGAGGGACATGAATTAAAAAGCGGTGACTACGTAATGATGACATCAGTAGGCGCCGGTATGAATATCAATGCATTTATGTACAAAATGCCTTAAGATCGATTTCTAAAATCAGATATACAGACAAAGCAGCCCAAGGGCTGCTTTTTTTATCCTGATAAATGAATTTTTGTACTTAAATAAACTGGCTTCGTTTGTGTAGCAGTAATTGTTATTTTTATCATCTCATATAATCTTTATCAGATGGAGTCAATAGTAATATTTTCGCTACTTAGTCTTATAATTGGAGTTATTGCCACTTTTATATTCTTTAATTTCCGATTGAATCAATCAAAAATAATCAATGCCAGTACCCTAACTGATAAAGACCGCCTCGAGGTTGAAAACCAACAATTAAAGTCAGCCCTTGAACAATACCGGCTTCAGGCAGAAGATTTGAGTAATAGGCTTACAGGTGTTGATGTTGAAAACAATCATTTACTTCAACAGATAAAAGAATTAAAAGAAGAAAAAAAACAGATTGAACAACGCCTTACTACTGAATTTGAAAACATTGCAAACCGAATATTAAACAAAAGTGCTGATCAAATAAGTCTTGATCAAAATAAGCGGCTGTCGGATGTTCTCAATCCTTTCAAGGAAAAAATTGAATCGTTTGAACGAAAGGTAAATGAAACATACGAAAAGGAATTACGCGATAAACTGAATCTTGAGTCTGAGGTAAAACGTCTATACGAACTGAACCAAAAGATAAGTATCGAAGCAGGTAATCTTACCAAGGCACTAAAGGGTGATGTGAAGAAAATGGGTAATTGGGGCGAATTGATACTTGAACGGGTATTGGAACAGTCGGGATTGCGCCAGGGAAGTGAGTACGAAAGGGAAGTGGTAGATAAGAACAGTGATGGTAAAATTATTCGTCCGGATGTGATTGTGCATCTACCCGATGAAAAACACATCATTATTGACTCAAAGGTTTCGCTTACCGCATATGAGCGATATGTTAATGCCGAATCGGAAGAAAGTAAAAATATAGCCTTAAAAGAGCATGTTATCAGTGTGCGAAGACATATCAGTGAACTTCACGAAAAGAAATACGCCAGTTCATCTAGTTTTAATACCCCCGATTTTGTGCTGATGTTTATTCCCGTTGAAGCATCTTTTGCTGCAGCTGTTGAAGCCGATCAGGATTTGTTTTCTTTAGCCTGGGAAAAAAAGATAGTACCCGTTAGTCCTTCAACCTTACTGGCAACTCTGCGAACAATAGCTTCCATCTGGAAACAGGAAAATCAAAACAAAAATGCCCTGGAAATAGCCCAACGCAGTGGTGATTTATACGATAAACTGGTTGGATTTATCTCTGATCTTGAAAAAGTGGGAAAAACAATTGAACAGGCCGGAGGTCATTTCGATAATGCGATGAACAAACTAAGCACCGGAAAAGGGAACCTTATCAGCCGTGCTGAAAAGATTCGTGAACTGGGAGCAAAAAATACCAAGCAGATTCCTCCTCAATTAATGAACGATTAAGTTTTAATAGTCCGACCTTTCCAATGAAGCTTAAAAAATAAAGGATAAGACAAAACCAGTAACATATAAAAGGGATAAATAAATTGATAAAAGAACAGCAAACGTAAACAAGGCACAAAAGAAAAAAACTTGCTACCTTCCTTTATGATTCTGACATCGGCTGCAACCCGAATGATAAAAACGACTAAAAACAATAGCGCTGAAGAAGGATAGAAGAAAGCTCCTACCATAAAAACGGCCTGTAAAAGGTTGGTTAAGGCTACCACAGCACCTGTTGATAAAATAGTCGCATCAGAATAATTTCGTGCTTTTACAGCCCACCTTGACTTCTGTTTGATAAGTTTACCATAGGTTGGTTCAGTTGGAGTATAAACAATCGCATCCTTCGATTTGATATAGTGAATATTTAAATTCTTCTTTTTTGCCCATTCGAGTAAAAACATATCATCACCTGAGGCAACTTTGTCATTCATATCAGCCTCGAGATACAAACTTTTTTTACAAGCCAGATTAGCTCCATTAAGCATAATGGCATTGTTATTTAAAGCTGCTGCACCGCCTGTAATCTGAAGGGCTGTAAACTCATACAACTGAAAAGAAGATAAGAAGCTTTCAGATTGAATTTGTTGCACCGGTCCAATCAAAAGGTCAGAGCCGTTTTCATTGTAATAATGTGCTATTGCAGATAACCAATTATCCTCAAAAGTACAGTCGGCATCGGTGGTTACAATTAACTCACCTTTTGCATGTTTTGCACCTGTCTGCAATGCACTCTTTTTTCCTCCTCTATCAGCATTAGTTAAACATTTTACTTGTACACCAAGATTGTCAATCAATGCACTACAATTTTCTATCCCATTATCCTCCGAGTAGTCATCCACCAATATTAGCTCCCAGCCTCTATAAGTCTGATTTGATAAGGATCGTAATAATACCGGTAAGTTTTTTTCTTCGTTCCGATAAGCAATTATAACTGAGATAAAAGGTCCGTTTAAAGAACCATCAAATGTCAATGAGGATGTATTCTTCCATATTTTTCTCCATCGTTCTGATTGTTGAAAATATAGAACAACAGGCAAAAAAGATAATATGGAGATAATCCAAATCATTTTTAGGCAATAAAAAAGCCAGATATCAATTGATACCTGACTATGATTTATTTTAAGTTTCTTATTGACGTTTGGTTAAGATCCAGGATTCAATACGATTACTGTTAAGTATTTCTTCCTGCCTTTGCTGAGCCTTATAAACTTTATCGAAAGACTCAATACTAACTAAAGTCATTGAGTTATGCTGAATAGTTGTACATTTATCAAAACCTTTAGCTTCAAGTGATTTAATGTAACGCAATGCGTTTTCATTACTTTTAAAACTGCCAACTATGATATGATGAGGCTTATCAATGGCTACAGGCTGAACAACAACAGGTTTTTCCTCCTTCTTCACCTCAGGACCCGCAACAACATTACCCTGCAGTTTATCGTCTAACTTAATACTGTCTTCAGTTTTTGGTTTTTCTACCGGTTGAGTTTTAACCTCTTTTTTAACGGGTGTTTTATCATTATTGAAAAACGAGAAATAAACAATTACACCAATAATGGGAAGCAAAACAAAAATGATTAAGAAAATTAGAATTGATCGATTCCTTCTTTTCTTGTCTTCCTCAATATATTGGTTTGTTACATTGGTAACACTCGTTTTTGATTCCTCAACCAACTTTGGTTCTTCAAACTTTTCTTCCACTTTTTCTTCTTCCACTTCTACCAAAGGATCCTCATTAACCATCGTGATTCCGGGAGTTTCGACACTATCTTCAACCGACTCTTCCTCTTTTACATCTTCTTTAACAAAACCGTCAATATCAAGTAACTCATTTTCCTCTTTAAGGTCTTCTTCTCCATTTACCTCCTCAGCCTGGGTAAACCTAAGTATTCCGGTTGCATCTTTTGTGAAGGTTCCTAATCCGTTAATGATATATTCACCTGATGAATCAAGTTTTTGTTTAACTTCTTCAACATACTTATCTACCTTTTCTGAGGCTTGTTCAGATGTAATACCTTCATTAGAGGCAACATAATCAATTAATAGACCATCATTAAAACTCAAAAAGTTATTAAATAAGATGGTAAATCCATTTTCTTTTGCAACGATGAAAGCTCCGAAATTAGGAATGATAACCCGGTTATTTTCTTTTATGAGGGAAAGTATGTGTTTTTCCATTATTGATGCGAAATCAGGTTAATGATTAATATTCAAGGTTTAAAGATAATCAGAATTCTAAAAATAGAAATAGATTTAAAGACCTCTTTTTAATGAAATACACGAAGATTTTCTTATAAACCCTTTTTAATGTGTAATATCACTCCTCCAATTAAGGCAGGAAAAACTACATTAAAGACCCATAATCCTAAAATAACAATTAATAAAACAGGTTCATTTACACCTAAACGGGCAAAAACAAGAATGGCAGCTGAACCACGTATACCAACATCTGCAAGTAAAAATGATGGAATAAGAGTGATAACAAAAAAATAGACAGGACTTAATTGAAGAACATCAACAAAATCTAGCTCTGGAGCAAACAAAATCATTACAATGATTAATTGTAAATTGAAAACCATGTAACGTACAATTGTTAGAAATGTGGCATTTATTAATACTGAAGACTTAATTTTTTTAACTACAGCCCAGATAGTCTTCATCCTATCTCTAAAATATATTCTTAATATAACCAGAAATAACCCAATAAAAAGTGGTGGTATAATAAGTATGAAAAGGTAATTATTATTGAGATTAATATTTATTTGGACACCCACCATATAAAAAGCAATGATTCCAAAAAATCCTATTACTATATTTTGAATCAAGCCTCCGGTACTGGTCATTAGTAATGCATGAATTCTTTGCTCCTTCTGTATTAAAAGCATACGTCCTCCTGGCTCAGCAACACGGGCAGGAGATCCAACAGCTGTAAATGATCCTGCAAAAAATTGTTTCAATGCATCCCGAAAAGATATTTTTATGAATGGGCCAATCAGAACCTGCCATTTTTTAGTCTCTGATAGGATATTGAGGATCCATAGTAATAAAAAAACCAGTATTAAATTAGCTTGATACCACCCAAATTTTATGGTAAAATTAACCTTATCCCAATATTGAAAATTTATTAACCGATCATAAATGAAATAATAAGCGGCAAGAGAAATTAAGTAGAAGATGAGTCGCTTCAGTATTCTATTCCGAAGCCAGCTAACTTGCATTGGAGGGTCGGTTAATAAACGGCAAAACAATAAAGGCAATTAAACCAACAACAATGATCATCGTATTTTGAGCTGCATGAACAACCAATGCAAAAACACCTGCTGAGTCTGCCGCAATACCATAAAGCTTTAATGTAGCAATAACCATAAAATGCCATGGTCCGATTCCACCCTGAACAGGTGCCAACATTCCCAGACTTCCGGTTAATAAAATGGTAATACCTGCATCAATTGTTAGTCCGGATGTTTGATTCATACTAAAGAAACAAACATATATCATTAGAAAATACATTGTCCAGATAAAGAGAGTATGAAAAATAAAAGCAGGCACATTTTTTATTTTTCTATAAGATTGCAATCCGTCGTAAAATTTATGCCAAAGATTTCGTAAACGACTCAGAAACGACAAACGAGATGAAAAACGGAAGACAACAAGTATACAGATTACAATTAAAGCCAGAATAGCATAAAATATGGGTGATGTAAATAAACTGGTGATACCCGAAATATTCACATTGTTTTGCAGCAACTCTAAAAATAAATCAAACTGAAGTATTAAAACCACAATAGTAATCAAAACGAGCATTAATAAATCTGATAAACGTTCGGCTACAACAGTTCCAACCACACGGGTAAAAGACATTTTTTCGTACTTGCTAATGACACCACAACGCGACACTTCTCCCATACGAGGAAACACCAGATTGGCCAAATAACCCGTCATAACAGCCCAAAAGGTATTACTCAAACGAGGTTTTCGTTCCACCGGTTCAATCAACATCTGCCAGCGTAAAGCACGACTTAAATGGCTCAATAAACCCAGCACAACCGATAAACCAATCCATTTAAAATCAACATCATTCTTTAAAACCTGCAATATTTCATCAGCTTTCTGATCTTTATATAATTGCCAGATGATAAACAAACCTATAGAAGGGAATAAAATGTATTGGATTAATTTGGAAAGTTGCTTCTTCAATTTTGAAAGATTTTAATTTTTTAGGTACCTTCAGCAGTGCTCTGATATTAAAAATATACCTTTGCATCCGTTAAAAAGCGTCGAAAGATATACAATAATGTTTTGTCGACAAAAATGCTTTTTCAAGTAAACCTACTTTACAGTTTCAAAAATGGTAAGAGCTAAAAAACATCTTGGACAACATTTCCTCCGTGATCTCGATATTGCACAACGTATTGTTGACAGCCTGTCTGCATCGCAAAAAAGAGTGTTGGAACTGGGTCCCGGAACAGGTGTTCTTACCCAATATCTGGTCAAAAGAAAAGATATTGATTTAAAGTTGGTTGAGCTTGATATTGAATCAGTTGATTACCTTAAAGCACATTATTTTGAATTAGAAGGTCGTATCTTTTTTAAAGACTTCCTGAAGATTGATTTAAAAGAGTTTTTTACAGAGCCTTTTGCCTTAATTGGAAACTTTCCTTACAATATTTCAGGACCCATCTTTTTTAGAGTTTTTGAATATCGAAATCAAATACCTGAGGTGGTTGGAATGCTTCAAAAAGAAGTAGCAGAACGTTTGGCTGCTGGTCCGGGATCAAAAACATATGGTGTTTTAAGTGTTTTATTGCAGGCTTTTTTCAACATCGAATACCTGTTTACAGTTGATGAACATGTATTTGATCCGCCTCCGAAAGTAAAATCAGGTGTAATCCGACTTGTAAGAAATGATGTTGAATCGCTGGGTTGTGATGAAAAATTATTTGTTAAGGTGGTTAAAGCAATCTTTAATCAGCGACGAAAAGCTATTCGCAATTCCTTAAAAGCAATTGAATTCAATAAGGAAGCAATCAGCGATCATGACTATTTAACCCGTAGACCTGAACAAATGAGCGTTCAGGACTTTATAGAATTAACAAAAATGGTGGAGGCAAATCCTATCCGCTGATTTTGAATATGTAAAAGCAGTATTATTATGGCGAATTTCGAATTAACCAGAGAGTATATAGATCGCTTACAGGAACTTATTTCTGCAAAAGATGAGGATGCTATAAACTCGCTTGTATCCGATCTTCACCCTGCAGATATTGCTGAAATTTATGAAGAATTAACCATTGAGGAAGCAAAATTTCTTTACTTCCTGATGGATGATGATAAAGCTGCCGATGTTCTAACGGAGCTTGAAGAAGACGATCGACGACGATTTCTCGACAGTTTGCCAAGTGAGGTAATTGCAAAACGTTTTATCGATAACATGGATTCTGATGATGCCGCCGACATCATTGGAGAAATGGACGATGAACGCCAGCAGGAAGTACTTTCACACCTTGAGGACATTACTACAGCCGGTGATATTGCCGATCTGTTAAATTACGATGAGAATACTGCCGGTGGTTTGATGGCCAAGGAGCTTATCAAGGTTAAAGAAAACTGGAATATTCCAACGTGTTTACGCAGTATGCGTCGCCAGGCTGAAGAAGTTGACGAAATTTACTATGTATATGTAGTTGATAACGATGGAATTCTAAAAGGTACTCTTTCACTAAAACGGATGCTGTTAAGTCCTGTTGATTCCATTGTGAGCGAAATTTATAATTCTGATGTTATTTCTGTTAAGGTTGATGTTGATGCAGAAGATGTAAGTTACATTATGGATAAATATGGTCTGGTAGCTCTTCCGGTAATTGATTCCATCGGAAGACTGGTTGGACGAATCACCATCGATGACGTGGTAGATGTAATTCGTGAAGAAGCTGAAAAAGACTACCAGTTAGCCTCGGGTTTGACAAACGATGTAGAAGCTTCGGATAATGTAATTCGGCATACCCGTGCCCGCATTCCTTGGTTATTAATAGGTTTATTAGGGGGAATTCTGGGATCCAGAGTTATTGGAGGTTTTGAAAGCATCATCGATGATCATCCTCAGTTATCCTTTTTTATGGGATTAATTGCGGCTATGGGAGGAAACGTAGGGATGCAATCATCAGCTATTGTAGTTCAATCCTTAGCATCCGGAAGTATAGGTCTGGAATCAACTGGAGGTAAACTATTAAAAGAGATTTTAATAGCCCTTTTAAACGCCACCATTTTATCAATACTCATTTTTACTTATAATAAAGTTGCAAGCGAAGATATAGCACTTACCTTAACAGTAACAGCAGCAATGTTTTCGGTTGTTGTGTTTGCCAGCTTATTCGGAACCTTTGTTCCTTTACTTTTAAATCGTATGAAAATTGATCCTGCTGTTGCAACAGGTCCCTTCGTTACTACAATGAACGACATCATTGGTATGTTTATATACTTAACCATCGGTAGTTTCTTCTTCGCCCTTTTGGTATAATTGGTTTTCATTTTATTGAAAGACACCATCCTTTTGTTGCGAAAAACCGCTTATACGTTTAATTTTTTATTTTTAGAAATTATGATGAAGTAGTTTTACTCATAGATTAAATATTACTTCATTTCATCATGAAAATTATTACGCAGACAATATTGTTATTAGCGTTTGTTTCAAATGTATCGTGTTCTAAAAAAGTACATGTTGAAACCAAATGGCAATCCTCAAAAATCACTGTAGATGGAGATCCTTCAGACTGGAACATTCCACTTCGATTATTTGATTCAAATACAAAGCTTAACTACGAGATTACGAATAATTACGAAGGTATCTTTTTTGCCTTTCGAATTAATGAAATGAGTAAAATCAATCAGTTTAATCAAAATGGAATTACCATTGAACTTAATGCCGCTTCATCAAAAAAATCATCACATACTTTAAAGTATCCTGTTGGTGGTGGCAGACCAATGCGTCCGTTAAATGGCGAAGAACAAGCTGAATTTAACCCACAAGACAATGAGATGCCAAAAATGGATGAAATGCCAATGCAACAAGTCAGTATTTCATTAAAAGGACTTTCCGGCTATAATAAAGAGGTTGTTTTAGCTATGGAAGAAGTAACCGATATAAAAGCATCACATTATTTTGATATGGAAAACGAACAATTATTTTGCGAGATTTTCATTCCATACAAAAGTATTAATCCATACACTGATAACATACTTGAAAATAATTCAATATATAACATCATTCTTTCATTAGGATCGGGTGATAATAACAGACCTGGACCACCTCCCGAAGGTGGTATGCATGATAATGGGGGCATGCAGGGACCTCCGGGGCAAGGAGGTCCGCCTCCTGGTGGAGGTATGCCTGGAGGTGGAATGAATGGTGAAGGTCAAGGTGGACCACCTGATATGAACAACAACTCGCAATCAAAAACTCAAAATATTAAATTAGAAGTGCAGTTGGCAAAACAGCCTACAGAATAATGACGATTGAATACTTTTTTCAAAAATCCGGACTAATTAATTTTGGTTCGGATTTTTTTATATCTCTTTCCTAACAAAAGAAAAACTCTTAGCTTATTCCATTGTTGAATATCAATAAACCATCAAAATAATACAAATGAAAGAAATGTGGGACGACCGCTTCAAAAATCCTGAATACGCATATGGAATAGAACCAAATCGGGAATTCAAGGAATTTATTAATCAGCAAAAACCCGGGAAAATTTTATTATTGGGTGAGGGTGAAGGAAGAAATGCAGTTTATGCAGCAAGTTTAGGATGGGAAGTGACAGCTGTGGATTTTAGTGAAGAAGGAAAAAAAAAGGCCCTTCAGCTAGCCAACAAACACAATGTTGAAGTAAACTATATAATTCAGGACGTTACAGAATATGATGCACCCGAAAATACCTTTGATTGTATTGCCCTTATATTTTTACATATGCCTTCTGAAGGTTTGTATCCAATGCTGCAAAATCTTCATAAAACATTAACTGACAGAGGAAATTTGTTTATCATCGGCTTTCATACCGATCAACTGAATTACTCAAGTGGAGGACCTAAAAAAGAAGATTGGTTATTGACTTCAGAAAAATTAAAAGTTGAATTGTCTGAATATACAATCATAAAGAATGATCATATTCTAACCGAATTATCACAAGGTTATGCTCATCAGGGTAAAGGTAGTATTGTTATATTCAATGCTACTAAGTAACTTCATCAATATTTAAATTTGTTACAATCTATTAATCTAATCTTAATTCAACGTAATGATGAAGAAATCCCTAATTCTTAATATCCTGCTGTTCGTAACACTGACAATCAGTGCACAAACAAGCAAAAATTTTATTGATCAGCCCTATATTGAGGTAAGTGGTAAAGCTGAATTAGAAATTGTTCCAGACATGATTTACCTTAAAGTAGTGATTGATGAAAAAGATTCAAAGACTAAGGCTACATTAGAACAACAAGAGCAAAAAATGATGAAGGCCCTGGCGGGTATTGGAGTTGACACCAAAAAAGATGTCGCTGTAATTGATTACACAAGTAAGTTTCAGGAACATTGGATCAAACGCACCAATATTAATACCTCAAAACAATATGAAATACTGGTTCATAGCGGTAAAATGGTTGCTGAAATATTCATAGAACTTGAAAAAATAGATATCTCTAATATTTCAGTTACAAAACTTGATCATACAAAGATAGAGGAATATAGAAAAGAAGTGAAAATATTGGCTATTAGAGCCGCAAAAAGCAAGGCTGAAATATTAATGGAAGCAATTGGTCAGAAAGCAGGAAAGGCTCTGTATATTCAGGAAATAAGCCGGAATATATATCAACCTCGAACTATGGCTTCGAATACTATTATGAAACTCAGTTCTGCTGCATCGGATCAATATATACCTGATGTAGAATTTCAAAAATTGAATCTGGAAGCAGAAATACAGGCACGTTTTGTAATCGAATAAGTAGACCTGAAACATTAAAAAAGCCGCAGTAAAACTGCGGCTTGAAAATATAATCAGATAAAATTACTGCGGATTTACTTCAGCCAATGCTTCAGTTACATTAATTATGAAGTCACCTATTTTTTCACACTCCGAGAATAAATCATTAAAGATTATACCTGCCTCATAAGTATAAACTTCGTTTTTAATATTGTCTAAGTGTTCAACTTTTAATTGATTTCGATAACTGTTAATTTCCATTTCCAATAATTTAGCTTTTTCTAAATTGACAGTTTCAGAGCTGTCTTCTAAATTATGGATCATTAATACAATGGCTTCATCAACAAGGCTAAACATCAACTCCAGCTTCTTCATTATTTCATCCGAAAACTTGATGTTTGAGTTGCGCATACGAACCATTGTTCGTGCTAAATTATAATTACTGTCAGCTATACTTTCAAGATCATTAACTACCTTAAACATTGCCCTTACGCGCTTTCTTCCCAAATCACTTAATCTTCCCTGATTAACCTGAGCAAGGTAATTAGCAATTTCAACTTCAACATTATCTGAAATACCCTCATACTTCTCAATACGGGCAAATTTTTTGGTAAACTTTACATCTTTATCAGTTACAGCAAGCTTTTTAACCATCTCAAACATCTTTTGAGTTAGCTGACCAAACCAATGTATTTCCTTCCTCGCTTGTATCACCGATAATTCAGATGTAGATAACATTCCTGTAGTAATGAACTTTAATCTAAATTCTTCATCTTCATTTTCAGTAGCTGGTACTAATCTGACTACTGCATTTTGAAACAATGGTACAAACCAAATAAAAATCAGAACATTTATAACGTTAAAGGAAGTATGAAAAATAGATAAAGCTGTTGGAATGGCAGTAACTGATTCGTTAGGTGAAGCACCGAACTTTTGTGTCATAAAATAGTCAATACCTCCAACAAAAGTTTTAAAGATCAACAACATCCAGATTACACCCAAAAGATTGAATAATAAATGAACCCGAGCAGCACGCTTTGCAGATACATTTGCCACAGCCGCCGCGAGATTGGCTGTAATAGTGGTTCCTATGTTTTCGCCCATTACCATAGCTGCTGCTAAATGAAATGGGATCCATCCCTGTGTACACATTACAAAAGTTAAGGCCATGGTAGCACTCGATGATTGTATAACAATGGTAAGTACGGTACCTATAAATAAAAATATAAGTGTCGAACCAAAACCAAGATTAGTGTAATTTTGAACGAAACTCAGAACTTCAGGATTTTCCTTAATATTTGGAACAGAATCCTTTAGGTATTCTAAACCTAAGAAAAGTAATGCAAATCCAACCAAAAATTCACCCCATGATCTTCGTGAGGCATTTTTTGAAAATATCAATGGAAGGCCAATACCTATCATTGGCAGTGCATATGCACTAATTTTTACCTTAAATCCAAATAAAGTAATAATCCATCCAGTAACAGTTGTACCAATGTTAGCTCCCATAATAACGCCAATTGATTCTACAAGTGACATCAAACCGGCATTAACAAAACTAACCAACATTACAGTTGTTGCTGATGAAGATTGAATGATGGTTGTTACTAAAAATCCTGTTAGAACACCTAAAAACCTGTTAGATGTCATTGCAGACAAGATTTTTCGCATTCGAGATCCCGCAACTTTTTGGAGAGCCTCACTCATCATCTTCATTCCATACAGGAATAAACCCAATGAACCTACTAGAGTTAATAAATCAAAAAGTGAATAATTCATGTTAATTGTAGTAGCTATTCTTAAAATTTAAAATTCAGATTCAAATATGCCAATTTTTCAACTTATTAGCTTAAATATTCAAATGAATTAACACAATTTTCTGGAAAATAGCTTAAAGGACAGATTATGTATAATTAATCTGATTAGAAAAAGAAGGAAATTTTAATAAAGAAGACAATTAAAATACAACCAAAACAATTATCAGAGAAAGGATAAAAATTTGAAGAATCAGAAATCGTTCAGGAATACCAATGCTTTTAAGGTTTTTTTGTAATTGTAAAATTGCCATCTTCATAACACGATGATTTTAAAACGATTATTCTAAATCATTTTGATTAACAAAAATTGAAATGTTTCCAGTTAATAAGGTTAGACGAGTCTTTTTTTAAAAGGTTGCTTTAATTTTAAAATTTTGTTGATTTAATATTTACATAAATACCTAAAGTATTACATTAGTGATATTTACGGATATCATTAAAAAATATCCTATATATTTTAAATGCTAAATTTTACCTGATTTATTTTTTTTTAATACTAAAATGTCTTTATTTGCTTTGCATATGAAATTATTAAATAATCATATAGAAACTATCCGGATTGGTGAACTTACATCACCAATATGTGCTTCATGTACAACAATGATGTGTATGATGATGACAATGTAATTGTCACAACGCATCGTATCTGAAAATCAAAAAAGACATACTAAACAGACCGGTGCGAAAGCTCCGGAAGTTAAACGTGGAATATTAACCATAAAAATTAAATACTATGTCTGATTTTCAATTTGAAACACTGCAATTACACGCCGGACACGACGTTGATCAAACTACACTCTCGAGAGCGGTACCAATTTACCAAACCAGTTCATATCTGTTTAAAGATTCTGAACATGCAGCCAACTTATTCGGGTTAAAAGAATTCGGAAACATCTATACCCGAATTATGAATCCAACCACTGATGTTTTTGAGAAACGTATGGCTGCCTTAGAAGGTGGAGTTGCAGCTGTAGCAGTATCATCAGGTCAGGCAGCTCAGTTTATTGCTTTAACAAACTTTTTGGAGGCAGGTGATAATTTTGTATCTACATCATACTTGTATGGTGGTACATACAACCAATTTAAGGTACAATTTAAACGTTTGGGCATAAAAGTTAAGTTTGTTGAAGGTGATGATCCATCTTTATTTGAAGATGCTATTGATGAAGGAACCAAAGCTATTTACATCGAAACAATTGGAAATCCACGTTTTAATATTCCTGATTTTGAAGCTATAGCAGCTATCGCAAAGAAGCACAATATTCCATTAATTGTAGATAATACATTCGGTGCTGGCGGGTATCTATTCCGACCACTGGAACATGGTGCTAACGTTGTTGTAGAATCAGCAACTAAGTGGATTGGAGGCCATGGAACTTCTATTGGTGGTGTAATTGTTGACGGTGGTAATTTCAATTGGGGTAATGGTAAATTTCCATTATTTACAGAACCGTCAGAAGGATATCATGGATTGAAATTTTGGGAAGTATTTGGAGAAGGAAGTCCGTTTGGTAATATTGCATTCGCTATCAGGGCAAGGGTTGAAGGTTTACGTGATTATGGATCTGCCTTAAGCCCTTTTAACTCATTCCTATTGATTCAAGGGTTGGAAACTTTATCATTACGTGTCGATCGCCATGTAGAAAATGCACAGGAAATAGCAAAATGGCTTGAGAGTCACGATAAGGTTGAGTATGTAAGCTATCCTGGTTTGGAATCAAGTCCTTATCATGAACTGGCTAAAAAATACTTAAAAAAAGGTTTTGGTGGAGTAATGAGTTTCAAGATTAAAGGTGCAACAACCAATGCCGATAATTTCATTCAGAATTTGAATTTAATTAGTCACCTGGCCAATATTGGTGATGCTAAATCATTAATTATTCATCCAAGCTCAACTACGCACGAACAGTTATCTCTTGAAGAACAAAAAGCTTCTGGTGTTGAACCTGGTCTATTGCGTCTTTCGGTTGGTATTGAACATATCGATGATATAAAGGCTGATATACAACAAGCATTCGATAAATTATAACATTAGCAATCACAGAATTTACTGAGTGAAGAGTATTCAAATTACATTAGAAACACAACTTGCAATTTTGGTAAAATCTGTGATTTCATTTTTCAATCATTTGAAACTTTCTGTTGATTAACTTTATTTTTGCAGACAAATTGAAACATTATAATGAAACAGAAACTAAATATCGGATTGTTTGGTTTTGGTGTTGTAGGAGAAGGACTGTATGAAGTTTTAAAAACCAGTCCCTCTTTTGATGCTAAAATAACCAAGATATGTGTTAAAAATAAAAAGCCTCGTTCCATCTCTGAAGATCATTTCTGCTACGATCCTGATCAGATATTAGAAGATCCTGAAATAAATACAGTAGTTGAATTAATTGATAATGCCGATCAGGCATATGCGATTGTTAAAAAAGCACTTCAAAAAGGTAAAAACGTCGTTTCGGCCAATAAAAAAATGCTTGCTGAAAATCTGAGTGAAATGCTTCAACTACAAAAAGAGAACAATGTGTCATTGTTATACGAAGCGTCGGCATGTGGAAGTATACCTGTTATCAGAAATTTAGAAGAGTATTACGACAACGATTTATTATTATCCGTTACAGGTATATTAAATGGTTCATCCAACTACATTCTTTCTAAAATTTTTGACCACAACCAATCGTATACTACAGCATTAAAAGATGCTCAGGATCTGGGTTTTGCCGAGAGTGATCCTTCATTTGATGTAGAAGGTTATGATTCACTTTTTAAATTAATCATTCTTACTCTTCATAGTTTTGGAACCGTAATTGATCCAAAAGATGTTTTAACTTATGGTATATCAAATATCTCTGATTTCGATATTAAATATGCCCGCGAAAAAGGTCAGAAAATAAAACTGGTTGCTCAGGTTGAACGACTTGAAGATAAAAACATCAGTTTATTTGTTCTACCACGTTTTCTGGGTAAAGATAAATACATCTATAGTGTTGAAGATGAATTCAATGGAGTAGTAATTAAAGGCTTAGCTTACGACAAACAGTTTATGTTTGGAAAAGGGGCAGGAGCACATCCAACAGGATCAGCGGTTTTATCTGATATTACCGCTTTGGCTCATAATTACTCTTACGAATACAAAAAATTAAATTATTCCGGAGGCTTTACTTATAATAAAGATAAGGCTATTGAGTTATATGTTCGCTTTAAAGATGAGAGTGTACTCAAACACTTTAATTTTGAGCAAATAAATGAAGAATACCGTGGTCCAGAAAATAGTTACAAAATAGGTTTAATTAAAATTTCAGAGCTTCTGAAAATACAGGATAAACTGCGTGAACTGGATATATTTATTGCTATTACAGGATCGACATTAAACTACTAAACACATAAATTATAAGATACTAAAGGGCAATTAATTTGCCCTTTTTTGTTTTATTAAATTTACTTTACACAGATTATAATCAAATATTACAACGCATCTATATGCACAGTAGCTTGAATATCATGATTTTGTTTAATTAAAATCTCATACTTAGTTCCAATTTCATGAGCTTCATCCAGACTTAAAGTTCCTGGTAATCGAATATGAACTGTCATTTCTGTGTGATTACCATAATGATGAATCAAAAAATGATGCGGACGAATATCATAATCACATACCTGACCGGAAAGTTCAATAATTTCCTTCTGTAAAACTTCATCAATAGACTCACCTAATAAATGGCTGATATTATCCTTTAGAATAGTATAGGTAGTATGGAATAATAGAATTGATACACAAATACCCAGAACTCCATCAATCCACCAGTAATAATCACCTAAAAAGATACCTATTAATATAATGGCTGAAGAAATAGCATCGGATCGATGGTGCCAACCATCAGCTATCATTGATCTAGATTTGGTTTTTCTTCCAATAATTATTGAATATTGTGCCATCAATTCTTTAACAACAACTGATATAATGGTTACAATCATGGCTAATTTGCCAAAAACCACTTCTTCGTGACTTCTAAGTTTTACAATAGATTCCATCAGAAAATTAAAACCTATTACAGCCAATAAAATCCCAACCACCAATGAAGCTATAATTTCAGCTCGTCCATGTCCGTATGGATGCTCATCATCAGCTGGCATAGCCGAAATTTTTAAACCTACTAAAACCGCAACTGAAGATATACTATCACTTAAAGTATGCCAGGCATCAGCTATAATAGCAACAGATCCGCTTACAACACCAGCCCAAAACTTGATAGCAAATAAGCCAATATTCAAAATAATAGATGTATAAGTTGCAATAATACCTGATTTATTTTCCATTTCTTTTTAGGTTTGATATAATCAATTCATTTAAATCTAATAAATATTAAATAACTAAAATCAATTATTAATTTAATAATCTACCTATTACGTTAATATAATCACAGAAAAACAATAATAGCAATTCAATCTTCTGTAACGTAAAACAAATCAGAAATAATACGATCAGTTATAAATTTCTTATCCCGGGTAACTTTACACCACCCATCTACAACTTCTATATTACCAAATTTTAACTGTTTTTCAACTTCCCTAAAGGCAAAAACCTTAAGATCAGAATTGGTCAACTGATTAATAAACTCATAATCGAAACCTTTGGAGGTTCTCAATCCTAGCATTATTCTTTCGTTGTATATATCAATAGGAGAGAGTATCTCATCTTCCCAAAAGCCTTTTCCTGATGTAACTTTATTACTGTAACCAACAAGATCTCTGACATTCCAACGACGAATCTTTCCATCAAATGAGTGAGCAGAAGGACCTATTCCAAGGTAAGGTTCGCCTGTCCAGTAACTGCTATTGTGTTTTGAATACAATCCTGGTTTAGCAAAATTAGATATCTCATAGTTTTCAAATCCTGCACTTTCAAGTTTTTTAACCAGAATTTCAAACTGATCAAAACTTACTTCTTCCGGTAATTCCTTTAATTTTCCTTTTTTCAGTAATTCGTAATAAGGGGTACCTTTTTCAAACGTTAAATGATAAGCAGATATATGTTGAACATCAGCATCTATAGCTAAATCTATATTCCGATTCCATTCATCCCAGCTCATATATGGTAAACCATAAATCAAATCAATACTCACATTATTAACAGATGATTCTTTTAAAATTCGAATTGCATCATGTGCCTGTTTAGCATTGTGCCTACGATTCATTTTTCGT
Source organism: Carboxylicivirga caseinilyticus (assembly GCF_050589785.1). Lineage (NCBI taxonomy): Bacteria > Pseudomonadati > Bacteroidota > Bacteroidia > Marinilabiliales > Marinilabiliaceae > Carboxylicivirga > Carboxylicivirga caseinilyticus. The sequence continues at coordinate 87,905 of NZ_JBNGOX010000001.1, forward strand.
AAATGGGCATCATGAAAACTCTGAATTCCCATACTCACACGATTTACACCTAATTGATGTAAACCTTTGATGTATTCTTGAGTCACATCATCAGGATTTACTTCAACAGTAATTTCTTCTATTTGAGTGAAATCAAAATTACTTCGGAGATATTCAAAAATGATTTGCCACTCAGTAAAAGTTAAAACTGATGGAGTACCTCCTCCAAAATAAAGAGTCTTAATATAATCAATGTTAAAAAAATCCTTTTGTAACAATATTTCTTTGCAGATTGCATTTATAAAACTAGATTTCAAACTCTGATCTGTTGTTTTATAAAAATCACAATATGAACATCTGGTATAGCAAAAAGGAATATGTGCGTAAATGCCCGCCATGTCTAAGATTGTTTCACGTGAAACATTGTGTTTCAGTGCATTATTAACAGTTTATCAACACTTTTTAAACAATTCCGTTATAGTTATTAACAATTTAGAATTTAAAATGTCAAGATTCATAAAATACCACAAAACATTAACCATAATGTTGGTTGTTACCTTCTTAAGTTTGATGAATACATCCGATATAGAGCCTCGAAAAATATTTTCAATTCCACATTTCGATAAAATTGTTCATTTCCTGATGTATTTCACAATGGCTTTTTTTCTTATGTTTGAGTACTACCTTCATCACAAACATAAAATTACACGTATAGTTCAAATACTTTTAATTCCTCTATTTTGGGGAGCCAGCATGGAAATGGCACAATTTTTATTAACCAATTATCGTGGAGCAGAATGGTGGGATATGATTGCTAATACTTTAGGAGTAATAACAGCTTATTTCTTTGTGTATATTTTTAGACATAACAAATTAATAAGCTATCTGATACTCTTTCCCTTTAATAAAAGACAACCTATAATTTAATATAGTCGCCTTTTTCTTTCATATTAGTAATGATTTTTTCAATGCTTTCGTTCACAAAAAAGTCCTTCATCTGCTTACGAATATCATGATACTGATCGTGTACAGGACAAGCTTTTCCTTCACTATGATTACTCTTACATGATTTTAAGCCAATCAAACAGTTTGTAAAAACATCTTCTCCATCAATTATTGAAACAATATCATAAAGAGTAATTTCCCCAGGTTTTCGTCCTAAACCAAACCCACCATGTGGTCCTTTGGTACTTTTTAACAACTTCTGTTTGGCTAAACTTTGAAGAATCTTTCCCAAAAATGGAGTTGGAATATCGAGTTCTTTTGATATTTGTTTAATTCCTATTTTTTTTCCTTCATCATCGTTTACAGCTAAATAAATAACTGCACGAATAGCGTATTTACAAGTATTTGATAGCATGTTGATTTATTTGAAGGCTAAAATAAAGAAAATCATTATAAAACCTTTAACTCTTTTTATTCTTTCTATACTGCTTACTAAAACTTTTTGAAGAAAAGTCAGACAAGTCCTTATTTTCACCTATCAACTGGTGCTGAAATGATTCTTTCATCAAGTTTTTTATACTTCCACTAAATAAATCCATTTTCTTTCTATCAGATAGAACTGAATACATCGATTTATTAACAAAACTACCTTTTGAAGCTTGCTGTCTATTGTATAAAAGTAATTTGGTTAATGGTATTTTTACCGGACAAACCTCTTCACATTTACCACAAAGTGATGAAGCAAAACTTAGATGATTATAATCTCCAAAATCTTTAAAGTGAGGAGAAATAACAGAACCTATTGGACCACTATAGGTCGCAGCATATGTATAACCACCAATGTTTTTATAAACAGGGCAGTAATTTAAACAGGCACCACATCTTATACATTTAAGTGATTGTCTAATTTCAGGATCACTGTATAACTGACTACGTTTATTATCAAGAAGAAATACAACCATTCTTTCAGGACCATCTGTTTCATTTATCTTTTTTGGTCCAAAAAATACATTGCTATAAACAGTTAGCTGTTGCCCTGTTCCATGAGCAGCCAAAACAGGCCACATTTTAGCAAGATCATTTATGGATGGAATAACTTTTTCAATACCAACAATAACTATATGTGTTTTAGGCATTGAAGCAGATAAAAATGCATTTCCTTCATTTTCAGTAACAGCAATGGCACCTTCTTTGGCACAAATAAAGTTACCTCCAGTTATTCCAACATCAGCTGTAAGAAACTTATTTCGAAGATAATGACGAACAAAATCTGTCATCTCTTCAGCAGAAAGATTCAGATCAGTACCAAAATGTTTATTGAATAACTGGGCAACATCGGTTTTTGATTTATGCATCGCTGGTGTAACAATATGATAAGGTTTTTCACCAGCTACCTGCACAATAAATTCTCCTAAGTCAGTTTCAACAGACTCAATTCCTCTTTCTTCCAGATGTTCATTTAATTCAACTTCTTCCGAAACCATCGATTTACTTTTAACAAGCATTTTGGTTTCTTCATCTTTTAGAACTTCAGCAATCTGTTCAATCAATGAATTAGCATCTTCAGCCCAATAAACATCAATTCCATTATTCTTTGCATTCTCTTCAAATTCAATTAGCAAATCGGGAAGTCTGTTAATCACTTCATTTTTAATATCTGCAGTAATTTCTTTAGCTAATTCAAAATCAGAAAAACGTAATTTTCCTGCCTGAACAGCTACATCGTACTTCGAAATATTAAAGTTAATAGTTTTACGATGTTGTAAATCACTGGCAATCTTAGCTGATTGCTTTTTAAATATTTTAGCCTGATTAGTCAATTTAATTACAAAGGAATTTTATCTATTCTTTTTTGATGTCTTCCACCTTCAAAACCGGTATTCAAGAACTTATTCACAATATCAATGGCTTGTTCATTACTAACAAATCTGCCAGGTATTGAACAAATATTGGCATCGTTATGGAGACGAGCCAATTCAGAAATTTCAGCATTCCAACACAATGCTGCTCTAATGCCCTGGTGCTTATTAGCAGTCATATTAATACCATTGCCACTTCCACAAACTGAAATTCCAATTTCAAATTCATGATTTTCAACAGCTGAAGCCATAGGATGAGCATAATCAGCATAATCTGTACTCTCATCAGAATAAGTTCCGAAATCTTTTACTTCTAATCCTTTTTCAACCAGATATTTTTTTATTACTTCCTTAACAGGAAATCCTGCATGATCTGCAGCTAAAGCTATTGATTTAAACATTGTTCCGTTATTTTGTATTGCAAATATAACAATGCTTTGCGGCTTATTTCACTCTTTGTGAATAAACACATAAATATTTGTTAATAACTTGTGAAAAGCCGGTAGTTACTTTTTAAAAATATATCTTGATTGTTTTAACTTTTTTTTACATACAAAGGTTAGGTAATAGGGTGGGTGTTTAAAAAGGAATTTTTTAAGTGATACTTTTGAACGGTCTTAAATATCGTTTTACACACATTGAAAAAAAGAAATTATTAAATTTGAACTTTATTAACGATTTGTTGAAAGGATTCAAAAGTGAATTAATATCAATCGTTTATAACGATTAACTAATGTTAATAAGTGGTTAATTAAAATGGTTTCTTTGGTAAAAAGTTATTCTCAAAGTAATTTTCGAAATATTTGCTAACCAAATTAACAGCATAATATCATCACTATATTTTATTTATTTATTCTATTAAAATATGAATATAAAGAGTAGTTGGTTGAAAAGTGGATTTGTGGACGAACCGGTTCCAACTAATATTGATTTGATACAGGAAATCAATCGTATAAAGAAAGAAAAGAATGCCATAATAATGGGGCATTACTATCAAAAGGATGAATTACAGGATATTGCAGATTTTGTTGGTGATAGTTTAGCTTTGGCTCAACAAGCTGCTACAACCAATGCAGATATAATTGTACTTGCCGGAGTTCACTTTATGGGCGAGACTGCTAAAATTTTATCTCCTGATAAAACAGTTTTAGTACCTGATTTAAACGCCGGATGTAGTTTAGCCGATAGTTGTCCACCTGACGCTTTTAAAGAGTTTGTTGAGAACCATCCTGGCCATACTGTTCTTACCTATGTTAATACAACCGCTAAAATTAAGGCATTATCCGATATTGTTGTTACCAGTACTAACGCTAAAAGTATTGTTGATAGTCTGCCTAAGGATGAAAAAATAATTTTCGGTCCTGATAGAAATTTAGGCAATTATTTAAATGGTATAACAGGACGTGAGATGGTTCTATGGAATGGGGCTTGTCATGTACATGAAAAGTTTTCTGTAGAGAAGATAGTTGAATTGAAAAAAGAATTTCCTGATGCATTGGTATTGGCACATCCTGAATGTAAAAAGCCGCTTCTAATATTGGCAGATTATGTTGGAAGTACTGCAGCTCTGTTAAAATTCAGTATTAATTCAGAGGCAAAACAATTTATTGTTGCAACTGAATCTGGTATTATTCATCAAATGAAAAAGGCTTGTCCTGATAAAGAATTTATACCAGCTCCACCTAATGATTCTACATGTGCTTGCAACGATTGTGAGTATATGAAGCTAAATACCATAGAAAAGTTGTATAATTGTTTAAAATATGAATGGCCTACTATTGAAGTATCAGAGGATATTAGAGTAGAGGCTGTAAAACCGATTAACAGAATGTTGGATATTTCTGAAAAATTCGGTCTCTAATAATACCTAAACCATAATATGCAAAAGCTTCAAAATCCTTTATCAGTATTGTTGGTTGAAGATAATGTACTCAATCAAAAGCTTATCTTTCTTAATTTATCTAAGTATGGCTTTATTATTGATATTGCCAATAATGGTCAGGAAGCTTTGGATAAATTGGAAGTAAATACTTACGATCTAATTCTGATGGATTTAATGATGCCTATCATGGATGGGTTGGAAACTACTGTAGCCATACGAGATCAGGAAAAAATTACAAAAAAGCATATGCCAATTATTGGTTTAACAGCCAATACATATGATGCTGATCGTGATAAATGTCTTGCTTATGGTATGGATGAATATATGGCTAAACCCTTTGATTTAAAAGAGTTTTTTACCAATATTACTAATTTAGGTCTAATCAAATAGTTTTAATGGATTTCGATATTAGAGGATATGATAATGGTGAGGTAGATATTGAGAAGCAACTAAGACCTCTAAGTTTCGATGATTTTAAAGGCCAGGATAAAGTAGTTGAGAATCTCGAAATATTTGTTCAGGCTGCTAAAATGCGTGGTGAGGCTTTAGATCATGTTTTGTTACACGGACCTCCCGGATTGGGTAAAACTACTTTATCAAACATTATTGCAAATCAGCTTGGTGTTGGGTTTAAATTAACCAGTGGTCCTGTACTTGATAAACCAGGCGATTTAGCTGGAATCCTTACTAGTCTCGAAGAAAATGATGTTTTATTTATTGATGAAATACATCGCTTAAGTCCTGTTGTTGAAGAGTATCTGTATAGTGCTATGGAAGATTTCAGGATTGATATAGTAATAGATAAAGGACCCGGTGCTAGAAGTATACAAATAGATTTAAATCATTTTACTTTAATTGGTGCCACTACACGAAGCGGCTTATTAACTGCCCCTTTAAGAGCCCGATTTGGTATTAATTGTCATTTAGAATATTACGACCCTAAAACTCTTGCTGGTATTATTGAAAGGTCTGCAGATATTTTAAAAGTAAGAATTCATGAGAATGCTTGTGATGAAATATCAAGACGTAGCAGAGGTACTCCGCGTATAGCTAATGCTCTTTTAAGAAGAGTTAGAGATTTTGCCCAGGTTAAGGGTGATGGAACCATAAATATTGATATTAGTAAGGTTGCTCTTAATGCTTTAAATATCGATCAGCACGGACTGGATATTATGGACCATAAGATTTTATTAACCATGATTGATAAATTTAATGGTGGTCCTGTTGGTGTGAATACAATAGCAACTGCTGTAGGAGAAGATTCGGGAACCATAGAAGAAGTTTATGAACCTTTTTTAATTATGGAAGGATTTATTAACAGAACGCCTCGTGGTAGAGTAGTAACTGCTCTAGCATATGACCATTTAGGAAAAGACACTAAGTTTAATCAAGGAACCTTATTTAGTTAATTAGTGAGTAAATTAAAGAGTCTGGCAGGTGAAACTATCATTTATGGTGCCAGTACAATTATAAGTCGTTTATTGGCCTGGCTTTTAATGCCGTTTTATATCCGTACTCTTGACCCTGAGTTGTTTGGAGGTGTTACCAATATCTATAGTTATATTGCTGTAGTTCTGGTTTTACTAACTTTTGGATTAGAAACAGGATATTTTCGTTTTGTATCAGAAGATAATAAAGATGATTTACTAAAGTCGTTAACAACATTTATATCGGGCATTTCTATATTATTTGTTTTAGTGGTTTTTGTTTTAATTGACCCTATTACTAATTTAATTGGTAATGAGTTTCTTATCGGTTCTATTTTTAAGTATGGTGCGATAATTGTTTCGATAGATGCTATTGTAAGTTTACCTTTTGCCGATTTACGATACCGTAATTTAAAACTTAAATATGCAAGTTTAAGGTTGATTCAGGTCCTCCTTAATATCATATTGAATGTATTTTTCCTTGTTATTTTACCTTATTTAGCCAATAATGATGTTAGATGGGCTGATATTCTATTTGATCCAAATAACAGGCTTAAATACGTATTTATTGCTAATATTTTAAGTTCTGGGTTAATCGGTGTCTATTTTATTCCTTTGATTTTTACAAATTCAGGGAAATTGGTTTTTCATAGCTTACAACCGATATTAAAATATTCAACTCCTATAATGATTGTGGGTCTTTTTGGAATGCTGATTCAAAATGCTGATAAAATATTGATGCTTCAATTAGTGCCTGAGAACGCTATGAAGGCATTGGGTATTTATTCTGCAAATTATAAAATTGGAGTTTTAATGATGTTGTTCATTCAATCCTATAGATTAGCTTTCGAACCATTCTTTTTTAAAGAAGGAAAACAAAATACATCTAAAGATTTATATGCCAGAATACTTAAGTACTTTGTAATATTTGGAATTATTATTTACGTAGGAGTGCTACTTTTTCTGGATGTGGTAAATCTTTTTCTTCTGCCCGAATATTATGAAGGTAATATTATCATTCCATTTGTACTTTTAGGGCAGTTATTCTTCGGAATTTATTATTCTTTGTCCTTATGGTATAAGTTAACAGATAAAACAAAATATGGTGCTTATATTAGCGGATTTGGTGCTTTTACGGTTATTATTCTGAATATTGTTTTAGTGCCTAAATTTGGTTATTTAGGTGCTGCAATAAGTTCATTTATTTGTTTCTTTTTAATGATGATCTTGTCTTATTTCTACGGACAAAAGTTTTATCCAATTAATTACCCTGTAAAAACAATAGTACTGTATATTTTATCTGGTATAGTTATTGTTTATCTGGCTTCACTAATAACTCTTAATAATAATATATTTTTATTGGTTATTAAAGGGTTTATATTTGTTAGTTATATAGGAACTATTCTATTACTTGAACTCAAGAATTTTAAAAAAATATTAAGATGAGTATTGTTAAAATAGTAAATAAAGGAAAACATCAACTTCCTCAATATAGCACTGAACATTCGTCGGGAATGGATTTACGTGCAAATTTAGATAGTCCTGTTGTGTTAAAACCATTACAACGTGCATTAATTCCGACAGGTCTTTATATTGAATTACCCGAGGGTCATGAAGCGCAAATTAGACCAAGAAGTGGGTTGGCAGCTAAACATGGTTTGACCGTTCTTAATAGTCCTGGTACTATTGATGCAGATTATCGTGGAGAGGTAAAAGTTATTCTTGTTAATCTTTCTGATACAGAATTTACTATAAACGATGGTGAAAGAATCTGTCAAATGATTATTACTGAATATACTAAAGTAACTCTTAAAGAAGTTGAAATATTAGAAGATAGTGTTAGAGGAGCTGGTGGCTTTGGTCATACAGGAACAAATTAATCTTATGAAAAAATTTAATTTAATAATATTATCAATTTTACTAGTTGTTACCTCTTGTAAAACTACTAAAAATGTCGCTAATCAAGGTGTTGATGCAACCAGTATAGACAAAGTTGTTCTTGATGAATCTGATCAAAGAAAATTTGATTATTTTTTCTATGAGGCAGGTCGCGAAAAAATGAAAGGTAACCTACAAAAGGCTGCTATGTATCTTACCGAATGTTTGAAAATAGATCCTACTAGCAGTGCTTCTATGTATGAATTAGCAAATATTCTCGTCGCGGGAAATGAAGTTAATAAAGCTCAAGTATTATTGGAAAGAGCCGTAGTTATAGAGCCTGAAAATATTTGGTATAGTTTGTTATTGGCGGAGTTGTATCAACAAAATAAAGAAGGTGATAAAGCTATATCAATATATGAAAAACTTGTTGCTAAGGATTCTGATAATGATGAATATTTGTATGGTTTAGCGCAAATGTATGCTAATAATAGTCAATTTGATAAAGCAATAAAAGCATATGATCAATTAGAGAAACGCATTGGACTTAATGAAATTCTGATACTTGAAAAGGAACAGGTTTATTTACAGCAAGGTGAAAATAAAAGTGCATTAGCTGAAGTTCAAAAATTGATAAAACGTTATCCTGATGAACCACGATATTATGGTTATTTGGCTGATTATTATCTTTATCTTAATGATATTGAAAATGCTAAAAGGGCTTTTAGTATTGTTTTAGAAAAAGATCCTGAAAACGCATTAGCTTATTTTAGTCTCGGTAATATTGCAAAATCACAAAATGATTCAATAGCTTTTAAAGATTTTTATATTAAAGGTCTAAGTCAAAAATCAACCCCTTTTGATGTAAAATTCCAGCGTATTATGCCTCTTTTAATGGAAGGAAATGGCACAATTTCAGAGCATGATTACCTTGAAGATTTTTTCAAAGTTTTAATAGATACACACCCTTTTGAATCTAACGCCTATATCTACTTGGGTAATTATTATAAAGCTATAAATAAGGATGATAAGGCATTGGAATCATATGAGCAAGCATTGGGTATTCAGGCTAAGAATGAGTTAATATGGCAAGAGTATATATTGCTTTTATTAAATAAGGAAGACTATAATCTTGTATTCGATAAATCAAATACTGCAATTTCTTATTTTCCTCAAAATTCTTTTTTCTATTTAATTGCAGCTTCTGCAGCTATGCAAACTGACAGTAATGAGAAAGCTCTGGAATTATTAGAGAAAGGTTATTTGTATGTAGGAGAGAATAAAGCATTAAAAGCACAGTATCTTGCAACTATGGGTGATGTATATTATTCATTGGACCAGGCTGATAAAGCTTTTGCTGTTTATGAAGAATCTTTGAAAATTGACGAATTTAATATTGTTGTATTAAATAATTATAGCTATTACTTGACTCTTGAAAATAAGAATCTTGAAAAGGCTGAAAAAATGAGTAGCAAATGTATTGATTTGGAACCTAGCAATGCTACTTATCTTGATACATATGCCTGGGTTTTGTTTAAAAGAGAAAGATATTTCGAAGCCAAGTATATAATTGAAAGAGCCCTAGATAACGGTGGTAATCAAAGTGATGTTATTGTAGAACATTACGGTGATATTCTGTTTAAAAATGGTGATATTGAAAATGCCGTTAAGCAATGGAAATTATCTGAATCAATGGGTAATAAAAGTGAGTTGTTAAAAAAGAAAATTGAAACCAAGTCATTTATTAAAGAGTGAAAAATAGGTTTGTATTATATGTAATATTTTTAGTACTGGTTTCATGTAAAAGTACCCGCACAATCTATGATCGTCATGGAGAGTTAAAAAATATTACTGATTTAAGATTGATAAAGAGTATTAGCGATAATTATTTAGAGTATAATACTATATTTTTCAAAAAATTCAAGGCTGGTATAGAGATTAATGGTGAAAATAAATCATTCAAAGGTAATATATATCTTAATAGAGATAGTTCTGTAGTTATATCCATTAACCCTTTAATTGGTATTGAACTTTTAAGAGTAAGACTAAGTAATAATAATGTTGAAATACTGGATAGAACTAAAAGGGATTATTTAAAGGGTAGCTATGAGTATTTATGGGAAAAGTTTATGCTTGAATTAGATTTTAAAACTATCCATAGTATACTTACTAATGAACTTTTTGTTTATCCACCTGATATTGATGAAATTGATGCTCTTAAGAAATATAAACATGATGTTTCTGATGATCTTTATGTTTTTCAATCATTAAAACAAGGCAGGGCTCAAAGAATTGAGCGTAAAGGTGTTAAGAAAGAACTAGTTTTACATGAATTTTATATATTGCCTGAAGTTTTTAAGGTTAATAGGACTTATATAAAAGATTTTAATTCAAATGGTGTTGTAGATATCTCTTATGATGATTTTTTTGAAGTAAGGAATGGGTTATTTCCTGGTAAAATGAAAGTTTCCGGGATACGTGGTTTAAATAAATTTATAATTGAATTAAAATTTGATGATATTGAATTTGATAGTACTAACTCATTGGGTTTTAAAATATCTGATAAATATTCTAAAAAGACTTTATAACAATGCATTTAAGATATTCTTTTATTCTATCCTTTCTATTGTTTAATTTGGCTGTTTTTAGTCAAAATATAGATGATTTACAATCAGAAAAGAAACGGTTAGAAGAAGAGTTAAAAAAATCGTCAAAAATGCTTGTTTTATATGGCAATCAAAAAAATAAAGCCATAACAAATATTAAACTTATAAATGCTCAGATTACTTCAAGAGAAGAACTTATTAATGTTTATAATAAAGAGATTAGCTTGATAAACGACGATATTCATAGACTTAGAATAGATATTGAAAAGTCTGTTTCGGAGCTTGAACAAATTAAAGCTGATTATGCGCGTTTGATTCAAAAGAGTTTTGAAAATAGAAAAATTTATAATGAAGTTGCTTTTTTCCTTGGAGCAGAAAGTTTTAATGCAGCTTATCGTCGATTTATTTTATTTAAAGAATATAATAAGTTCAGAAAAAATCAGGGGATTCTTATTCAAACCAGAACTTCTGAATTAGAAGAAAAAAAGTCATTATTAGAAGTAAAACTTAAGGTTCAAAATACCACTTTACAGTCAGTTTTAAACGAGAAAGAGGAATTATTAAAAAGTCGAAAGAATCTTGATCAGTCAATCGATTCTTTAAAAAGGAAAGAAAGACAATTAAAAGCTCAAATAAAGAAAAATCAGGAGTCACTTGAGAAGTTGGAACAAGCAATATTAAAACTAATTGAGGAATCTAGTAAAGAATCATTTACAGCCTCTGATTTCAATAAAGCTATTGGAAAATTGAAATGGCCTGTAAATTCAGGTATTATTATATCTAAGTTTGGCGAACATCAACATCCTGTTTTAAAGTATGTAAAAGTAAATAACAATGGTGTCGATATCCAATGTCAAAATGATAATAAATGTAAGGTTGTTTTCGATGGTGTAGTTTCAAGAATAGTTACTATTCCTGGATATAATAAGACTGTAATTATTCGTCATGGAAAATATTTGACAGTATATGCTAATTTAAAGTCTGTTCTGCTGAAGAAAGGTGATAAGGTAATTAAAGGTTCATTAATCGGTGAAATATATGATGGAGAGGGCGAAAATTCTAATGTTTTACATTTTGAAATATGGGAACAAAATGTAAAATTAAATCCCGAAAAATGGCTAATAAATTAATTTCTTAATATTTTGTAAAAAAAATGGAACACTTTGTTTATTTTGTAGTATAAAAGGATGATGTAGACTTGAACTATAGATATTTTTACCAATTCTAATCGGTATAATGAGATATTAATGGAACTAACTGTGGATAAATTAGTCTTTAACTCTGAAACAAAAAACATTAATTTAGTTGAAAAACTAATTGATGATCTTTCAAACCATTATGATCTTCATAATGATATATATGGAAAGCTTCTTTTAGGAGTTGTTGAAGGTGTTAACAATGCTATTGTACACGGTAATAAATTAGATAAGTCTAAGAATGTTACTGTAGAATATAGTATTCAGGAAGATAAAGTAGAATTCATCATTATTGATGAAGGATCTGGATTTGATTATACCAACGTTCCCGATCCAACTAAACCTGAGAACCTGGAAAAAACTCATGGAAGAGGAATTTTCTTAATGCATCATTTAGCTGATGAAATTGAATTTGAAAATAATGGTAGTACTGTAAAAATGCAGTTTAATATCGTATAAATGGTTCATTTTCAATCGGAAAATGGTTATGTTCCGGAGGTAATTACTGATGTTGTTAGATTATGGATCGAAAGTGTGACTAAGTCTCACGGATTTCAATTAGGAGAAATTAATTATTTCTTCTGTACAGATGAATATATACTTCAAACCAATAGACAATATCTAAATCACGATTATTATACTGATATAATTACATTTGATTATTCCTTAAACAATGTTATATCAGGTGATTTAATTATTAGTCTAGATACGGTTAAATCTAATGCAGATCTTCTTAATATTAGCTATAATACTGAATTATTAAGAGTAGTTATTCATGGTATTTTACACCTATGTGGTTTTAAGGATAAAACTAAAGAGGAAGAAGTTAAAATGCGTGAATTAGAAGATCAAGCACTCAACTTATACACAACTTTTAAGTAATTTTGCTGTTTATCTTGCAGTTAAAATTACTTTTTAATGGAATTCAAATACGATATAATTGTTGTCGGTGGTGGTCATGCTGGTTGTGAAGCAGCTGCTGCAGCGGCCAATATGGGTAGTAAGGTGCTCATGATTACCATGGACATGTCAAGATTTGCTCAAATGTCATGTAATCCTGCAGTTGGTGGTATTGCAAAAGGACAAATCGTGAGAGAGATTGATGCGCTTGGTGGTTACATGGGAATTATTACTGATAAAAGTTCTATTCAGTTTCGCATGCTTAATCGATCAAAGGGTCCTGCGATGTGGAGTCCAAGAGCGCAATGTGATAGGATGGTTTTTTCTTCTGAATGGAGAAAACAACTTGAGGCTATTCCTAATGTTTTTTTCTGGCAGGATACAGTTACTGATTTTATAATTCAGGATAACATAATTAAGGGCGTTAGAACAAAAAATAATGTAACGTTTGAATCAACGGCAGTAATCTTAACTACTGGTACTTTCTTAAATGGGCTAATGCACATAGGATCAGTGCAGTTAGAGGGAGGTAGGATTTCTGAACCTAGCTCAAAAGGACTGTCAGAAACCTTATTTTCTCATGGTCTTAAAGTAGGCCGTATGAAAACAGGTACACCTGTTCGTATTGATGAACGTAGTATTAATTTTAGTAAATTAGAAGAACAAGCTGGCGAAGATTCTTTTTATAAGTTTAGTTTCATGCCTGGATCTAACAAGTTACTTAAACAAAGAAGTTGTTATGTAACTTATACTAATATGGATGTTCATTCTAAATTAGAAGAAGGTCTTGAAGAATCTCCAATGTATAATGGAACTATTCAAAGTATTGGACCTCGTTATTGCCCTAGTATTGAAACTAAGATTGTGACTTTTGCTGAAAAGGAAAGGCATCAGTTATTTCTGGAACCTGAAGGTGAAGATACCGTTGAATATTACCTTAATGGTTTTAGTAGTTCTTTGCCTTTACAAGTTCAGGTTGATGCTTTAAAATTAATACCTGGTTTAGAGGAAGCTAAAATATTCAGACCTGGTTATGCTATAGAATATGATTATTTCGATCCTACACAGTTAAAGCATACATTAGAGGTTAAAGCTATATCTAATTTATTTTTCGCTGGTCAAATTAATGGGACCACAGGATATGAGGAAGCTGCCGCGCAAGGCTTGATGGCTGGAATTAATGCGCATCAAAAAATCAACAATCTAGATGATATAGTTTTGTCAAGGGATGAAGCTTATATTGGTGTACTAATAGATGATTTAGTTACAAAAGGGGTAGATGAACCTTATCGTATGTTTACATCAAGAGCAGAGTTTAGAATACTGTTAAGACAAGATGATGCTGATTTCCGCTTAACTCAGAAAAGCTATAATTTTGGTCTTGCTAAAAAAGATCGGTTAGACTATTTAAATGAAAAAATTTCTTTAAAAGACGACTTAATTGAATTTATAAATACATTTAGTGTAAAGAAAGATAAAATTAATGATTGGCTTGTTACAAAAGGTACTACTCCTTTAAAACAAGGTGTAAAGCTTGTTGATATTTTAATGCGCCCCCAAATTAATATTTTTGATTTATATAGTTTTATTAAACCATTACAAGATAAAGCATCTTGTATACCTAAAGATAGGTTAGAAGAAATATTAGAATCAGTCGAGATATCATTAAAGTACTCTGGTTACATTAAACGTGAAAAATTATTAGCTGATAAATTTACGCGTTTAGAAAATTTAAAAATTAGAGGTAAATTTAATTACGAATCCATCCACACTATCTCTACTGAAGGTAGACAGAAATTAACAAAAATCGATCCAGAGACGATTGGACAAGCTAGTCGTATTTCTGGCGTTTCTCCTAGTGATATTAATGTTTTATTAGTTTTATTAGGTAGATAATGTTTCACGTGGAACAAAAAACCTTTATTTATGATTATAAAAGGTAATTTAGTTGATATACATTTTAATAAAATTTATCCAGTTGAAATTACTTTCGCTAATGGTATTATTAACTCCATCAATCATTCTGTTGAAAAATTTTCAAATTATATATTACCTGGATTAATAGATTCTCATGTTCATATAGAAAGTTCTATGACCATACCGAGTCGTTTTTCTAAAATGATCGTTCCACGTGGAACAGTTGCAGTTGTTTCAGATCCGCATGAAATTGCAAATGTTTTAGGAAGAGAAGGGGTAGAATATATGATAGAGGACGCGGCAACGACTCCTTTAAAGTGTTTTTTTGGTGTTCCATCATGTGTTCCGGCAACAGATTTTGAATCATCTGGAGGTCGGATTGAAGCAGAGGATATTGAATATCTGTTTTTAAAAGGGGCCTCTTTTTTGGCTGAAATGATGAATTTTCCAGGGGTAATTTATGATGATCCTAAAGTAAAGGCAAAACTAGATCTGGCTAAAAAATACAATAAACCAATCGATGGTCATGCTCCGGGTTTGATAGGTGATGACTTAATTAAATATGCATCAGCTGGAATTTCAACAGATCATGAATGTTCGACGCTACAAGAAGCGATTGATAAAATAAAGTTGGGTATGATGATTCAAATCAGGGAAGGTAGTGCTGCCCGAAATTTTGATTCACTACATACTTTGATTCGTTCCTATCCTAATAATGTAATGTTATGCACAGATGATAGTCATCCAGATTTAATAATGAATTCAGGACATATAGATCGCCTGGTTCGTTTAGCATTAAATAAAGGATATTCCATTTTTGAAATATATAAGGCGGCAGTTTTAAATCCTGTATTACATTATAAACTTCCGGTTGGATTGCTACGTGAAGGTGATCCGGCAGATTTTATTATTGTTGATAATTTGAGTGATTTTACTGTTTTAGAAACATATATTGACGGAGTTAAGGTTGCAGAAAATAGTAAATCACTTTTTGAGTTGAAACCTATATTAAAGGTTAATAAATTTGAATGTAATTATATCTCTGAAGATGATTTGTGTGTTACAATACCAAATGATGCTTCAAAAATAAGAGTTATAGAAGCTGAGGATGGTGAGTTACTAACCAAAGAATTTTTATGGGATATAACTAATCAAAAGGATAAGATTGTAAAAACTGATCTGACAAACGATATTCTTAAAGTAGTTGTATTAAACAGATATCAACCTTCAAAACCTGCAATAGGGTTTATTAAAGGATTTGGACTTAAAAAGGGAGCTCTTGCAAGTTCTGTTGCTCACGATAGTCATAATATCGTTGCTATTGGATGTGATGATCAATCATTAGTTAAAGCTATTAATTCGCTAATTGATATGAAGGGCGGATTGGTTGCTTGTACAGAAGATCAATTAAAAAGTTTAGCTCTTCCGGTTGCCGGGTTGATGTCGGATATAGAAGGAGAAGAAGTAGCTAAAATATATACAGAATTAAATCAATTTGTATTTGATTCTGGTGTATTATTAAAAGCTCCCTTTATGACTATGGCATTTATGTCGCTTCTTGTGATTCCTAAATTAAAACTAGGAGACAGAGGTTTATTTGATGTTTCTACGTTTTCGTTTACCCAGTTATTTGTTTAAATGAATAAAGAACAGCAGCGATTAGACTATTTACATACTAAAATAAAGTCATTACCGTCTTTGCCTGGAGTATATCAATACTTTAATGAAGACGGTAAAATTATTTATATAGGTAAGGCTAAGGATCTCAAAAAACGCGTTTCTTCCTATTTTACGAAACAGCATGATTATGGAAAAACCAAGGTGCTGGTAAAAAAAATTACCGAAATTAAACACATCGTTGTCGATTCTGAAGAAGATGCTTTACTATTAGAAAACAATTTAATTAAGAAATATCAGCCTCGTTATAATATACTTTTAAAAGATGATAAATCTTTTCCCTGGATAGTTGTAAAAAATGAACGATTTCCACGCGTTTTTCAGACCCGTAATTTTATTCGGGATGGTAGTATCTATTTCGGACCCTATACTTCAGTTGGAATTGTACGTGCTTTATTAGATCTTTTTAAACAGCTCTACCCATTACGAACCTGTAAACATGTTTTGTCGGAGGATAATATTAATCAGGGTAAGTTTAAGGTTTGTCTCGAATATCATATCGGTAATTGTAAAGCACCATGTATAAATGAATATTCTGAAGATTTATATAACGACCATATTACTGCAATAAAGGATATATTAAAAGGTAATGTTGTTTCTGTAATCAAATTCATGAAAGATAAAATGATGGATTATGCATCAAAACTAGAATTTGAAAATGCAGAGGAAGTAAAGCAGAAGATTCAAATTTTAGAATCACATCAAAGTAAATCAACAATTGTAAACCCTAAACTTACAAACCTTGATGTTTTTTCTGTTATCGAGGATGAGAAATCAGGGTATGCTAACTTTATGAGAGTGGCTAATGGATCTGTTATACAATCTCACACCATAGAGTTCAAAAAGAGATTGGATGAAAATTTACAGGAAATATTAGTATCTGCTATTTCGGAAATGCAATCCAGATTGACCATTTTATCTCGTGAAATTCTTGTTCCATTTATACCAGAAATTGAATTAAAGAACTCTTTATTTTTGGTTCCTAAAATAGGAGATAAAAAAAAGTTATTGGATTTATCTGAGCGTAATGTTAAATATTACCGTTTAGATAAGTTAAAGCAACAATCTATAGTCAAAAAGGAACCGAGAGAAGAACGGATAGTTAAAGTGATGCAAACTGATTTGAGACTTAAGGAACCACCTCGTCATATTGAATGTTTCGATAATTCAAATATACAAGGAACCAATCCTGTTGCTGCATGTGTTGTATTTAAAAATGCAAAACCCAGTAAAAAAGATTATCGCCACTTTAATATAAAAACAGTAGAAGGTCCAAATGATTTTGCCTCAATGGAGGAAGTTATTTACAGAAGGTATAAGAGGTTATTAGATGAAGATCTTTCATTACCTCAATTGATAGTTATTGATGGAGGAAAGGGGCAATTAGGTGCGGCTGTAAAGGTATTGTCACAATTAGATTTGATTGGTAAGATTGCAGTTATTGGTATAGCAAAGCGTTTGGAAGAGATATTTTATCCGGGTGATCCTATACCATTATATCTTGATAAGAATTCAGAGACCTTAAAAATTATTCAGTATTTACGTAACGAAGCACATCGCTTTGGAATTACATTTCATCGTCAGAAAAGATCAATTAATTTTATAAAATCAGATTTGGAAAATATCCCTGGTATTGGACAAAAAACAATTGAGCAGTTAATGACAAAATTTAAGTCGTTAAACATAATTAAAGAAACTACAATTGAAAATTTAGAAGAGGTATTAGGGAAGGATAAAGCTAGTAAAGTATATTCATGGTATCATTCAGATAAAAATCCGTAAATTACAATAAATCAATATTATAAGATTAAATTTATATTTAAGTAATTTTTAGAAGAATAGTTGCAACCACTCATCTTTGGAGATATTTAAAGATCGATTTTTAATATAATTATCAAAAAATATATTAATATCATTTTTTAAATGAATGGTACCATTTAAATTTTCTGATAATTCAGAAAATAGAAGTTCATTATCTTTATTATTTGTTTTGATAACACAATTCACAATTTTACCTTTTGAAACCTTCATTGAATTACTCAATCTGCTTCCGTCGGCTAATTTGATTCGTTTTTTCATTTCATAATTTGGACTGTATCCAAAATTCCACTCGTCGGTTGTATATTTATCCTTAACCAGTTCTTCAATAGATTTTATTTCATCCGGTAAAAGTTCACTGCTTTCGCTGTCTGAAAAATAGTTCAATAAATAATTAAATAAGAAGGATATAAAATCTTGAAAAATAATGTCATTAACATATTCTGAAATATTGGTGACTTCACTTCTGACTGATTTTACAGCCTTGTCTTTATAATGCAATGGATTTGTTCTAAGGGCATTATTTAAAATATCCAGTTCTGAGTTAAATAATAATGTTCCATGATGCATGACCCTGCTTTTAAATACATGGGAGGCATTACCCGAAATCTTTTTATTATCTATTTGAATATCATGTCTTTTACCGAAATTAGCCTGAATGCCTAGTTCAGTAAGAGCTTCGAGTATGGGTTTTGAGTATAAAGCAAAGTTGACCAGTTTATTTTTCTCTCCACTTTTGATAAAACAGAAATTCAGATTTTGCAGATCGTGATAAACAGTACCGCCGCCAGAAAGGCGACGGTACACAGGAATGTTTTTTGAATGAGTATAGTCGAAATTGATTTCAGCCAGTGCATTTTGATGTTTACCAACTATTATAGAAGGTTGATTCACATATAGAAAGAAAACATCATCCTCTGTTTTTCTTAATAGAAATTCTTCGGTTGCCAGATTAAAGGCCGGATCGTTTGTATTGCTTAGTATTCCTCTCATTTTATCTGTTTAATGAAGAATAACTTTTTTAGTGGTGAATTGTTTGTTTTTAGCCTTAATTTTTAAATAATAAACTCCCTTTGATAAATGACTAATATTAACTTGAGATTGTGTGAAATTGGGTTTATTTATGCGATAAACCAATTGTCCAAGATTATTGTAGAAACTTAGGATATTTTCAGAATCATTGAAGTTACCTGTTATCGTAATAATTCCATTGGAAGGATTAGGATATAAATTAAAATCTTCGAGTGAATTATTCTTAACAGATGTTTCTGTAGTCCAAATTAAAGCAACGTATTCTGGATGATCAATAAATGGATTTCTGTTATTCTGAATACCATAAACATCATTGTTTCTGTTTATCTCTTTATCACTCACAGGATCATTGTTATGCCATTTAAATAATAGTTGTAACTGCCAATCTTTAAATACCTTTTCATTAGATCCATCAAGAATTTGTGAAGCTCCAGTATTATTTACCCAGGAACTAATTACATTTTCATATCGGGTGGCCATGTAAAAATAGCTTCTAGCAAAATCACCTTTGTATTCATCTATTGGTTCAAATACTAACGATGAATAACCATCTGTACTGTTATTTCCAAGTTTGCTACCATTAGTAGAAGTCCATGTTGGAGAATCCACTTCTCCAAAAGGATAATTACCTCGTTTACCATTAGTATATCCATCCGTTGGATAAAGGTGAAAAAGATCTGTATACATCGGATATCCATCATCAAACCAGCTTTTAGGCCAACTGTGTTCTCGATTATAACAACTTCCTTCACCGGAGTAATTACCGCATTGATCTTCAACAAAAATGTAGACATATGCTGGAGTACCCCCAGGAACATCAGAATACATATCCCATACGGTTCCATTAGATTTTTTATCAGTAGTTTTAAAATGAGTCCATAAACTCGTGTAACTTTGTTGTGTATGACCTTTAATGATATTGTATAAAGCGGTTTTTAGTTCATAGCCTGATTTACCATCGGCATTATTGTAATAACCGGTCGGTATTTGTGCAAAAATTACAACATTAAAGAAGAGTAAAAATGATGCTAAGATATTTAATTTCATATTAATAGGTTAAATATAAATAAGACAGATTTGTTTTCATTATTATGATTCAAATATAAGTATTAATTTTCGATCGGATATTAAGAATATTTTATGCGTGTAGTTATTCAAAGAGTTAGTAAAGCGTCTGTTACAATAGATCAAAAGGTAAAATCTGCTATAAACAAAGGTTTATTGATTTTGCTTGGAATAGAAAGTGAAGATAATGATGAAGATATCAGCTGGTTAGCAGGAAAAATAGCTCAATTACGTATATTCCCCGACGATGAAGGTGTGATGAACAGATCAGTGATGGATGTTAAGGGAGAATTACTAATTATTAGTCAGTTTACACTGCATGCTAAAACAAAAAAGGGAAACCGACCGTCATACATAAGTGCTGCACCTCCGGAAATTTCAATACCGTTATATGAAAGATTTGTTAGTAAGCTGCATGAAGTTAGTGGAATAGAACCAGAAACAGGTGAGTTTGGTGCTGATATGAAAGTCGAACTGATTAATGACGGACCTGTTACCATTATTATTGACAGTAAAAGAAGAGAATAGATGAATATAGCAGATGCTCAGAAACAAGTAGATGATTGGATTAAAGAATTCGGTGTCAGATATTTTAGTGAATTAACCAATATGGCAATTTTGACAGAAGAAGTTGGTGAACTTGCCAGGGTTATGGCTCGTAAATTCGGTGATCAATCCTTTAAGAAAAACGAAGAAAAACTGGAATTAGCCGATGAGATGGCAGATGTACTATGGGTACTTATTTGCCTGGCTAATCAAACAGGTGTAAATTTAACAGAAGCCTTTGTTAAAAATCTTGAGAAGAAAACTTCACGGGATAAAGACAGACATAAAAACAACGAAAAATTATACTAAAACAATGGAAATGATTCAGGATTTTGCTGATAAATATCCTTGTCCGCTTAAGGAACAAGAAATGAAAGAAGTTATTGCTAAAGCAATTGAAAGTTGTAAAAAAGAATTAGATAATAAGGATGTTCTAAAGTTATTATTTAGTTGTATCGATTTAACTTCATTATATACTGAAGATTCTGCTGATAGTATAAGGGAGTTTGTAGATAAAGTGAATGATTTACCCAAACATTTCGACTATGTTCCACAAGTGGCAGCAATGTGTGTTTATCCTGTATTTGCTCCTGTTTTGAAGGGAGCTTTAAAAGCCGAAGGAGTAAAGATTGCTGTGGTTTCAGCCGGGTTTCCTTCATCACAAACATTTACTGATGTTAAGAAACTTGAAACGGAGAGAGCTGTAGATTTTGGAGCTAACGAAATTGATATTGTATTATCTGTTGGTGAATTTCAGGAAGGTAACTATGAATTTGCCGGTGAGGAAATTTTTCAGATAAAAAGTGTAATGAAAGATGCTCATCTGAAAGTTATTCTTGAATCAGGTACACTGAAAGATATGGAAGAGATATGGCTGGCAAGCATGTTATCCATTGAGAGTGGTGCTGATTTTATTAAAACTTCAACAGGTAAGCAGCAACCTGCCGCTACATATGAAGCTGCCTATGTGATGCTTAATGCTATTAAACAACATTACCAAAAAACCGGTAAAAAAATTGGATTTAAGCCGGCCGGAGGTATCTCAACTCCAGAAGATGCATTGATTTATTATCAGTTAGTTAAGGATATTTTGGGAGAGGAGTGGCTTAATAATGGACTATTCCGTATTGGTGCCAGTAGATTAGCTAATAACTTACTAACTGAAATACAAAAGTTAGAGACTGGTAAAATTGAAGAAGTAAAGTATTTTTAGATAGAATAGAATTAAAGCGGGTTAATCCCGCTTTATTTTTTTCTTTTAATGGTGAAATCAACCATTTTTATCATTGCTTCCTTGGTACTATCTTCCGGATAGATTGAAAGCGCTTCAATAGCCTTTTGAGCATACTTGTACATTTGTTCTTTTGTATATTCCAATCCACCGCTTGTTTTTACAAAGGCAACTATTTCCTGCACTTTTCTTTCCTTCTTATGGTGACGTCTGATTTTTGTTAAAATTTGACGCCGGGTTTTTGAATCTGTTTTTTGAAGCGAATAGATAAGAGGCAGGGTTAACTTCTTTTCTTTTATATCGTTTCCGGTTGGTTTACCAATCAATCCATTAGATTCATAATCGAATAAATCATCTTTTATCTGGAAAGCAATACCCAGGTTCTCACCAAAATCTTTCATTGCATTAAGTTGTTCTTCAGATGAATCGACTGAAAGTGCTCCTGATCTGGTACATGCAGCAATAAGAGTGGCTGTTTTTTTACGAATAATATCGTAATATACATCTTCGGTAATATCCAGTTTTCTTGACTTTTCAATCTGAAGTAATTCGCCTTCACTCATTTCTTTTACCGCTTCAGAAACTACTTTTAATACGCCGATCTGATCGGTATTTAAAGCTGTTGTTAAACCTTTTGAAAGGAAAAAATCTCCAACCAATACCGCTATTTTAGATTTCCATAAAGCATTAATAGAAAAGATACCTCTTCGTTGATATGTTTCATCAACTACATCATCATGAATAAGGGTGGCAGTATGCAACAATTCAATAAGAGTGGCAGCAACATAGGTTGATTCTGAAATTTGTCCGTTTAATTTGGCTGATAGAAACACCAGCATGGGGCGCATTTGTTTGCCTTTACGCCTTAACAGGTAGTTGGTAATTATATCAAGCAGAGGAATTTTAGTTTTAAGCTGTTCCCTGAAATAGGGCTCGAACTTTTTCATTTCCTCTTTAATAGGCTCCCTAATTATGGATGTATCTGACATGAATAGATTCTAAATAAATCTGCAACAACAAATGATTAACAGTACAAAGTAGGCAAATTTATTAATTAATTGGAATTATTAGAATACATATTGATATTATCTAAATATTTAAATATTTTTGCACCCGTTTTAACAGATAAATAATAAGATAGTTATATATTTGTACCTGAATTATTGAGAAAACCACTGGAAAATGAAGATTAAAGATTTAGATGCAGAATTATTAGACAAAGCAGCTGGTATGTTAAAAGCAATTGCACATCCTATGCGAATTGCTATTCTTAGTCACCTTGAAGATGGAAAGATGTTGACAGTGACTGAAATACATAAACTTTTAAATATCGAACAATCTACTACTTCTCATCATCTTGGAATCTTAAAAGATAAAGGTGTTTTGTCGAGTAAGAGAGAAGGTAAAAATACATTTTACTATTTAAAGCACAATAGTTTACGAAATATCGTTGATTGTGTAAGTAAATGTACAATAGCTAGCTGATAAAGATCAATCAATAACAATGGAAGGCTGATTTTATCAGTCTTTTTTTATGGAACAACGATGGGAAAGATAAGATTGACTAAAGAGTTTAGGTTTGAAATGGCTCATGCATTGTGGAATTACGATGGATTATGTAAGAACATTCATGGGCATTCATATATTTTGGCAGTAACCGTTATAGGCGAACCTATTGCTGATGAAGACAATGTGAAGTTGGGAATGGTAATGGATTTTGGTGATTTAAAACGTATTGTAAATGAAGAAATTATTAATCGTTTAGATCATTGTATTGTTATCAATAAAAAAGCACCCACCGCGCAATTGCTAAGTTTACCTCAAATGAGCGATCGTCATGAGTTGGTGGATTATCAGCCAACATGCGAGAATATGTTGTTTGATTTTGCTGACAGGATAAAACGAAGATTACCTGAAAATATACAATTACACAGCCTTAAGCTAAACGAGACAGCCAATAGCTATGCCGAATGGTTTGCTTCGGACAATGAGTAAATTCAGAACAATTTATTTGGGTAGACTGCCAAATACTTTCAGTATGGTTTTATGAAATTTATGTACTCCGGCAACAGGCTCGGCAAACATAAATATACACTTCTTGTGGATGATTTCCTTATCGTATTCTTCTGCAATGCTTAGGGTATCATCTGTATTTGAAAACTGCTGAACCCAAATATTTTTAATGCCTTTGTTAATGGCCTGGCGAAGTATTTCGTCTGTCTGATCCTTTGGTGTAGCAATTAAGAGACTGTCGATGTGATCTGGTAATTTGGTTACATCGGAATAACATGTTTGGCCATCTATTTCGGAAGAGGAAGGATTAACAGGAATCACGTTATATCCGTTTTTCTTTAATTCAGAGAATATCATTCTGCCAAATTTCTTTTCGTTTCGACTAACGCCGGCAATTGCAATTGATTCAGAATTGAAAAATGAATTGATTTGATTTTTGGTGACTTTCATAAAAAAGGGGATTGACTATTATACAACCCCTAAGTTCAGTTATAAAAATTATTTTTTCAATGTTTATTCAAATTTTATAGTATCGAGAGGAAGACCGGCTTCTATCCAGGTTACCAAACCATCTTCCAATTCATACACTTTTGTGAAACCATTGCCTTTTAAAACTTTAACAGTACGTTTCGATCGGTCACCAATCTGACAGTAAACAAAGATAGGAGTGTCTTTAGGTACTATTTTAATAAGTTTCAATAATTCATCCTGACTCTCGGCCAAAACAGCATTTTGTATTCTGTTTTCCTGGAATTTATATCCCGGTCGTGTGTCAATAATTAATGGATCTTTGATTGAAATAAGTTTGTTATAAAAACTTTTTGCATCCAACTTATTCTTCTTTACCTGCGAAAAAGAACAAATCGTTGGAGTGACAAGAAAGAATAAAATAAGCCATTTTAAAGCTTTTTTTTGCATTATATAGAAGTTATAGTGTAGTTTCTTGTTTTATTGCTTTAATGACATTATTAGGGATAATTAATGGAATAAAGTAACAGTATTAAGATCGGGAAACTGATCCGATGAAAGCTGGAAATATTTCCCCACCGCACCAGATGGGTTTGATAAATACTAATTCATCTGTTTAAGTTTCCTGATTGTATTCCATATGAAAACTATAGTCTATCATCTAAAAATCTATTTTTTACATATCCACCTGTTCAAGGCGAGGCTCTATTTTCTTTTCAAACTGATCTAAAAGCTTTACGCGTGAATCTTTTAGAGCATACTCATAATTTCCGGGACGCATACCTCTGATACCCGAAAGCTGATCGGCAAATATTTCGGTCTGAGACTGAGCTTCGAAGATTGATATATTGAACTCAGCAAAAACCAAAAATACTTCGTAACCCTGACCCTTTCTTGATTCACCGGCTACAAACTTAGAATTAATTTTCACTACAAAATCAGCATCATCCATATTGGTTGTGAAGGTGAAAAAGTTGTTGTTGAGTTGTGTTTTAATCATGTTTGAAAAGGCTCCCTGATCGTCCAGTTCTCCAAATACCGATTCTTCGGTTATCAGATAAGCTTTAGATTTTTGCACTTCAATGGCAATAAAAGTTGATGGCATTTGCTTTGGTGGGAAAAATATTTCGAGCAAATTATGAACTTCTTGATCCTCATTATCCATGACACTGTTAAAATCAAAAGTAGCCGTAATCTCTTGTGATTTGCGCTTTGATAGTAGGCGAGTAATAGAAACCCCTGCATATCCATCTATATTGGTTTTGGCTTGTGACGCCAGATAACCTTCACCTTTGGTGAACTCAAAAACCAGCGGTAAACCAGCTAAAGGCACTTTTTCACCGTTATCAGAATGGAATAACGCGTTTATACCAATTGGAACTTCGAGCTGCTTTGAAAACTGAATAGAATAAGATGATTGAACCGGAACCAGTTCTATTCGACGGAATACATCCTGTATAGTACTGAAGACTTCAGTACCAACATTGTACGTACCGTCAACTGTTTTGTATGTCAGGTCACTTTCGAGATGATCTTTAAGACTGGTAGTTGCCTTGGCCAGATAATTAAGAGCCGAATAAGCATCATTAACAGCTAAGGCTTTCTTAGCATCTGATAAAAAAGTACTAGCCAGCATTTTTGCCTTATCCAGTTTCATCTCCTGAATTTGAGCATATCGCTGTTTAGAAAGTTTCATCATCACCCAGTATTCACTTTTGTCTTCCCAGGTGGTTACTTCATATCCTTCAAGCGTTTCGAGTACTGAGGTTTCAACTTTACTTTCGTAATTTTCAACAAACCGGTAGTTGGTTTCAATTTTACTCAATACCGAATTGGATGAAACGGTTACTTTAATTTCGCTACTCATTTGTTTGAGGGCGTTGTTGCGGGCCGCCTGCTTATATTCTACTTCGCTGCCTTCTTTAGGCATCATGGCAATTCCTATGTAAAAAGTGGGATCGTTCGGACGTTGTTTAACCCAGTCAGGTTTTTTCTTGGCTTCCATCAGATTTGGAAGGAAGAACAGAGCTATCAGTAACAGTAGAGCTGATTTTTTCATAAGATGTTTTTTAGTCTAAGGTTATCAGGATATTACATCATGAAGTTTCAAAAATAGTGTTTTCAAATCAAATGATGTAGTCGTTATCAGGGTTATGGTTAAATAATTAATCAGTTTTAAGTTATTGAATGAATGTGCCATTAAGAAACGAATTCTTAGTTGTCGGCATTTAAAATTTCATCAATACATTGAAATATCAGATGTGGTTCAAAGCCACGTGACTGACCAAAACGAGCCAGTGCAGCTTTGGTTTGCCAAACATCCTTGTTTTTGATTTGCTTCAGTTTACCTTGCAATAATTCTGCCAGTTTTGAAAAATAGTCGGATGAATTTATCTCAGCCAGGGCATTTTCGATATCTGAATTGGCAATTTCTTTTTGTTTAAGATGATATTTTATCTTGATTTTTCCCCAACCGTTGAATCGAAATTTATCACGTACATAGAATTCAGCAAAGCGTTGTTCGTTAATGTATTTTTCTTCGATTAAAAACTGAATGGCTTTGTTAGTCTCTTCATCAGATACTTCCCAGTTAACTAGTTTTTTTCTGATTTCAGAAACGCATCTTTCTTGCTGAGAGCAAAGAGCAGCTGCTTTGTACAAAGCTTTTTTATAATCCATTTAATTATTATAGTTCATTAGATTCTAGGCAGCCCCGATAGTTATCAGGGGCAGTTTATTGGCATATTGCCTAATATCAATTATTATACTTTATCGAAGCGTTTACTTAATCCAAACTCCTTTAATATTTACAAACTCTTTCATTCCGTAATGCGATAACTCACGACCGAATCCACTTTCTTTTGTTCCACCAAATGGCATACGGGGATCGGAGCGAACAAAATCGTTTATGAAACAGCAACCGGCTTCAATCTCAAATTCGGCAATTCTTTTACCACGTTCGATATCCTGGGTAAAAACAGCTGCTCCTAAACCAAAAACACTATCGTTAGCTATTCGAATGGCTTCTTCCTCATCTTTGGCTTTAATAACTGATGCAACCGGACCAAATAACTCTTCGTGATAGGCTGGCATTCCGGGAGCAACATCAGTTAAAACAGTAGCGGGGTAGAAGGCTCCCACACGGTTTGGAACATAACCTCCAGTCATGATGGTAGCCCCTTTGGCCACACTGTTTTCAACCTGACGATGTAAATCATCGCGTAGATTATGGCGGGCAATCGGTCCCATTTGTTTGCTTTCATCAAAAGGGTCGCCCAGGGTTACAGCTCTCATTCTATCCGTAAATGCTTCTATAAACGGATTATAAATTGCTTCGGTAACAATGAATCGTTTAGCACCAATACAGCTCTGACCAGCATTTAAAATTCGCCCTGCAACACACGCATCTGCTGTTTTTCGTAAGTCAGCATCTTCTAGAATAATATACGGATCACTACCTCCTAATTCAAGTACGCATTTTTTTAATTGTTTACCGGCTGTGGCAGCTACTGCCTTACCTGCAGGTGTACTGCCTGTTAGAGTTACAGCTTTAATTCTTTTATCAGCTATGGTGCGTTCAACCTTATCATTTCTGATAAGTAATGATCGGAAAACATGATCAGGATAACCCGCTTCCTTAAAAATTTCTTCGATGGCCATGGCGCATCCGGGAACGTTTGATGCATGTTTTAACAGGCAGGTATTGCCGGCCATCAGGGCAGGAGCAGCAAATCTGAAAACCTGCCAGAATGGAAAGTTCCATGGCATAATGGCTAATATTGGTCCAAGTGGTTGAAAAGAAGCAAAACTTTCGCTTGCCTCGGTGGGGATAATCTCACGATTTAGAAAAGTAGCTGCATTGTTGGCATAGTATTCGCAAACCCAGGCACATTTTTCTATTTCGGCGCGCGATTCCTTGATGTTTTTACCCATCTCAACGGTGATGTTAAAAGCCAAACCCTCGGTTTTATCACGCAGCACCTGAGCTGCTTTTAATAATAGTTCTGACCGTTGAGATATAGGAACTTTTTTCCAATGTTTAAAAGCCTCGTAATTTCTTTCAATAGCGTTATCTACTTCGTCCCACGAAAATTGATCGTATTCTCTTACCGTTTCTCCAGTAGCCGGATTGATGCTTTTTAGATTCATGCTTTGATAATTGAGGTTTAAAGTTAAAATTACGGCTAAATCATAAAGTGAAAAAGAATTTTGGTAATAAATTTAAAACGTGGGAGGTTATTGTGTTGTGTATTAATTAAAAAGAAAAGTTGTTTAATAGTAAAGTATAGTTATTGATAAAAAAGAATCCCATTTAGTGTACAGTCGCCCTTTCAGGGCTCAGTATTCTTTACGATGAACTCAGCACTTACGTACTGAGCTATTACAGGCGTCCCTCCGGGACTTTTTCAAGTAAATGGAATAAAAACGAAGAAAAACCTCACACTCAGCCTCTTCAATTTTAAGAGGGAATCTTTACTATCAAATTGAAAAGCTTTATAGTAAATCTTCCTCTCCTTAAGGAGAGGATAAGAGGAGAGGTTTTGAATTTAAGCTGTCAATTTCCTATTTTAAAGTTTAAATAGATCATAAATGTCACAAGAGAATTTTGATAATCTGTTTTATGGAGCCAGTTATATAGTGAGGCAGTTTGCGAAAGATTTACGATCTCACATGACGCCTGCTGAAAAGATCTTATGGTCTGAAATTAGAGACAGAAAATTAAAAGGACTCAAATTCCGGCGGCAACATCCTATAAATTGTTTTATTGCTGATTTTTATTGTCATGAAAAAAGTTGGTAGTAGAAGTTGATGGTGAGATTCATAAATTTCAAAAACAATATGATATAAATCGAACAGCTGAGTTAGAAAGATTTGGAATTCGTGTAATTAGATTTGAAAATGAAGAGGTATTGTTTCAAGTTTCTAAAGTGCTGAACAGGATAATTGAGGTGGTAAAGGAGATTTCCAAAAATTAAAACCTCACACTCACCCTCTTCAATTTTAAGAGGGAAAAAACCAAAAATTATCAATTGTATGTCTTCTGTTTTTCCTTCCTCTCCATAAAGAGAGGATAAGAGGAGAGGTATTTGTAAATTCTGACCAAACACCTTTCTATATTTATAGTACATACATCCTTCAGGGACTACAATACTAGAATTGTATACTTTAAAGCTTAATAAATTAAACTGCCAATTTGATTTTACCCAACAAAAAACTCCCACCGAAGGGCAGGAGTTTATGAAGATATTGTCAGAGCTATTTAATTAAGCTCTTTTCCATTGTACTTTTTTACCAATGATGGAAACACCAATATAACCTTTAACCATGAGGGTATTTGGATCACCATCGAACCACATCAGGCATTTGTAGGTGCTTCCGCTTTTAGGATCGTAAATAGTTCCGTCTATCCATTCTTCATCATCGTTATCGTAGGTGAATCCTTCCAATAGTTTCAATCCCATTATCGGACGTGTTTTTAACTTATCATCCGGATTTTTATCATCCAGTTTTTCACTTCCATTTTCACGCTTTGGTTCCTTTAACCAGACAATTGATCCTTCAAATTTTCCATCACTGTTTTTAGTAATTGTTACTTTTGAATCTCCGTCTTGGGTTAACCAGGTACCAATAATTTTATCGCTGTTTTGACCATACGATGACGAAGTTATAGTAACCGCAATAAGCAGTAGCATCAGATTTTTCATGGTTGTTATTTTTAATTCGACATAGGTAATACGCTTAAAAGTATGTTTTTGTTTTATACTGTGTGCATGTCAGGTAATAAAAATAGTAGGATCGCATCTAAACCTCATCCAAACCCTCTCCAACTCAGAGAGGGAAGTGTTAAGCGAGAGTCTGTTTTGTCTTCCTCTCCTTGAGGAGAGGACAGGAGTAGAGGTGATTGAATTAAAATAAGATAAGGAACGGTTCTATCTAACCATAACGCAAATAGAGAACCGTTCCCGAACAATTAATCATTAACAATTGAAGAAATTAAGGTACCGGATCGTGTCCGTGTCCACCCCAGGGATTGCAGCTTAATATACGTTTGATCGAAAGCCAAAGACCTTTAATGGGGCCATGTTTTTTAAGTGCTTCAATGGTATAGGCAGAGCAGGTTGGTGTATAACGACACGACGCTCCCAGCCATGGTGAAAGAAACCATTGGTATAGTTTTACCGGTATGATTAGTAATGCCACAATACCATCGCTTAAAAGCTTTATGAGTGCTATAAGAGCAGACTTAATGGTTTTCATCGGGTACAACTTTAGAAACAATCTGTTTCAATGCTTTTTTTACGGTCTTTTCTATATTTGAATAGTCAAGCACTTCACTGGGTAAATAAACAAACGAAACAGCCAATTTGATATTCTTTTCGGTTAAAACGGCCAGTGCCTGATGTTTGTTTAGTCGATATGCTTCTCTGATTCTTCTCTTGACCCAGTTTCGTTTATTGGCTCTTTTAAATCTTTTTTTAGATACGGATATAAGAATCTGCAAAGGAGCTGCATCTTCATCATCGATGGGAAGGATTGTAATGCGGAATGGATAACGAACAAACGACTGACCTTCATCAAACAGTCTTTGAATGATTTTATTACTGCAAAGACGTTCGTTTTTCTGAAATGTATTACGCTGTGTTGTCATCCGTATTAGTGCTTAAAAAAACAATCCTCCTTACCAGTGGCAAGAAGGATGTTCTCCCAGATAGAGGGAAATATTTTTATTTTACTCCCTTGTTGAATTTTTTAATGAACTGCTCAAGAGCCATTGTCATTGACGGAGCCTGAGGCATTGGAGCCTGGATATCCAAACGCAAGCCTGCATCTTTCACTGCTTTGGCAGTAGCTGGTCCGAATGAAGCAATTTTAGTATCGTTCTGCTCAAAATTAGGGAAGTTCTGCAAAAGAGAAGCAATTCCTGATGGGCTGAAGAATACCAAAATATCGTAGTTCACATCTTTCAAGTCACTTAAATCGCTGCTAACAGTGCGATAAAGAATGGCTTTTGTGTATTTCACTTTAGCCTTGTTCAACAAAGTTGGGATTTCTTGTTTGTGAATATCCGAAAGTGGCACAAGGTATGTTTCGTCCTTGTGTTTTTTCACAACATCAACCAGGTCGGCAAATTTACCGGTAGAATGGAAGATTTTACGTTTACGATACACAATGTATTTTTGAAGATAAAATGCAGTGGCTTCTGAGATACAGAAATACTTCATTGTATCAGGAATCGTAAGACGCATTTCTTCAGCAATCCTGAAATAGTGATCAATAGCAGTGCGGCTGGTAAAAATAACAGCAGTATGATCAAGAATATTAACCTTTTGAGTTCTGAATTCTTTTGCAGGAACAGCTTCTACTTGAATAAATGGTCGGAAGTCGATTTTCACATTGCTTTTATCCGCCAAATCAAAGTATGGCGATTTGGGCGTTGAAGGTTTTGGTTGAGAAACCAGTATTCTTTTAATCTTCAATGTTTTTTTATTTTAATTCAACTACACCTTTGTCCTCAAATCCTTACCACTAAAGGATCATGATTTTAATCAAAATCGCTAAGGGTAAAATTTCTAGCGCACAAAAATACAAAAACATATAAAATATTGAAAGCGGTGAGCGTAAAATAATTTTAACACCCCTTAACAGTTGAACTAAATACATTAAAACAAAGAGCACCAAACCTGCTTTTAATAAGAAGGTTGCGGTGAGTTGATCGACAAAGGGAACGACCGATATAATTGGTAGCATACTAATTCCAAATGCTTTGTTTAAAAGCTCTGCATTAAAAATGTATGCTTTGGTGTCGGTGGTTGTATCAAAAACAAATCCCACAAAATGGTATATTGTTTTTTTCAGAAATGAATACACAATTATACCACCAAAAATCACCAATAAAAAATAAATATGAGAAATATTTTCAGGTTGGCGACCCATCACCATGGTATATTCAAAAATTAGAAGCGAAGTGCTTAAAATAAATAAGAAGGATAGTGCCCATCCTGGCTTTTGATTCTGAACATTGAAAGTGGTGAATAATTTACTGGCCGATTGCTGATAGCGAATAGACGAAAAGATATCGTTAAGGTATTTGCCCGATGTCAGCTTTACCAGTCCGGCAATTAAAATAGCTAAAATGATGAAGCCTGATAACCAATCTTTGGAGCCTTCAAACTGATTGGCAGATCTTATTTTAATTCTGTTGGGTATGGGCTGAACAGTTATGGTTTCAACAGTATCTTTCTCCGTTATTTGTTCCTGTGCGGGTTGTTCCTGAGCAACTTCTTCTTTAACGACTTCTA
Organism: Carboxylicivirga caseinilyticus; assembly: GCF_050589785.1. Classification (NCBI taxonomy): domain Bacteria; kingdom Pseudomonadati; phylum Bacteroidota; class Bacteroidia; order Marinilabiliales; family Marinilabiliaceae; genus Carboxylicivirga; species Carboxylicivirga caseinilyticus. The sequence goes on from NZ_JBNGOX010000001.1 coordinate 120,644, forward strand.
TTTTAGGCGTTAACTCTTTCGAGTTGGTTTCTTTTGTAGGTAATTCTGTTTCGAAACTTAATTCGGCATCAAAAATATTATCCGATTCGGCAGGTTTAAGATTTAAGTATATTGAATCCTTATGTGTTAATTTCTGGTAAGTAATTTTTGGACGAACAAAAACAGGTTGTTGTTGTGTAAGGTGCCGTGGTGTATGATCTTCGATTTGCAGGACAGGAGTGCGCAACTGGTTGGTGTTGGAAATGTTGATTTCTCCAACGTTCAGTTGATTGCCTGGTGTTATTACTTTAGTTGTGTCCTGTTGAATCATGTAAATAGGTGTTTCGCGAAGCTACAAAAATATTTAAAATCAAAAGTTACACTAATTAAACTGCCGCAAAACGAATAGCATCTTTGTCCCAGTCAGGAATACTTTTTAAAGCATCCGGAATTTCTTTAACCGAATTAACCACATGCCAAAGCTCACCATGCTCAGGACGCATAAATTTCTCATCAATCATTTTATGCAGAAAATCTACCAGTGCATCGAAATAGTTGTTGGTGTTAACCAAAATAATCGGCTGGGTAAACTGACCCAGTTTTTTTAAGGATAATACTTCAAATAGTTCTTCCATCGTGCCGGTACCTCCGGGTAACACAACAATGGCCTCTACATCTTTAATAAGCAGTTCCTTTCGCTCGGCCATGGTATTTACATGAATCATGTTTTTTACTCCTTTGTGTTCCCATTCGACCTGCACCATAAAATGCGGAATCACACCGGTTACTCTTCCGTTCAGTTCAAGAACTTTATTTGCTACTGCACCCATTGACCCCACAGCGCCACCACCATATTTCAATCCAAATCCGTTCTCAACCAATATTTCGCCCAGTAAAACAGCTTCGTCGAGATAAGTCTGATCTACCTTAGCGCTCGAAGCGCAAAAAACACATATATCGCCCATAATACTTTATTGTTATAATGAATCACCCACACACCAGGCAGCTGCACCAAATAAAATTAAATCTTTTAAAATACTCTGTCCCAGTTTCGATAATTCAGGAAAACCATAACCTGCCTGCCAAACATAACCAGATGTAAACAATGTTAAAAGGCTGATACCTAAAACCAATACCGCCAGTAATCCACCAAACAACGATAATTTTTTTGCAACAGGTTTAATGGCAAGCAAAATACCAATCGCAATTTGCAAATATGCAATCATCAAAGAGAAGGTGTATGAGGTTACATATTTAAGCATCCAGCTAAAAAGGGAAGAGTTTTGCAAGATATCCTTCAGATAATCAGCTTCGGCATTTTTAAATTTTAAAATACCCAGCCAGATAAAAACAAGTGCTAATCCGTATCGGAAAATAAACTGACTAATGGCTTTAAATGATTTTGCGAATATCATCATATGAGTGTTTTATTTAGAAAATGGATATACCTGTTTTAGTTGTAAATAGTTCTAAAGCTTTTGTCCCAGCCAATGAATTACCACATTTGTCTAATCCCGGGCTCCAAACGGCAATGGACAGCAATCCTGGAATAATTCCCGCAATACCACCGCCAACGCCACTTTTACCGGGTAAACCTACTTTAAAAGCAAACTCACCTGCCGAGTCGTAAGTTCCACATGTCAACATCAGAGCATTTAGTCGCTTGGTCTGACTGGCATTTAAGTAGGTTTTACCATTTAGCGGATGCACGCCATGATTAGCAAGATATAAAAAGGCAGTTGCTAAATCAAAGCAATTCATCTCAACGGAACAATGTCCAAAATACACATCGAGTACTTCCTCTACTTCAGAATAAATGTTTCCATAGCTTTTCATAAAATGAGCCAGAGCCGCATTCCGGTGACCATAATTTTTCTCTGATTGCAGAACATTCATATTGATGGTGAGCTTTTTATTGAAGGTAACCTCCCTCATAAAATCCAGGATAGTATTTAAAGGATCCTCGAAATGATGAGTGATGATATCTGCAATAACGATGGCACCTGCATTAATAAAGGGGTTTCGTGGTTTTCCATTCTCATTTTCAAGTTGAATCAATGAGTTAAAAGGATTACCTGACGGTTCTTTCCCCAAACGGTTCCATAGATTTTCTTTAAGCAAGGCAAAGGCCTGGGTTAGACTAAAAACCTTTGAAATACTTTGGATGGAGAAATTGGTTTGGCTGTTTCCTGTCTCAAAAGTGGTTCCATCTAAAAACCGAACCACCATTCCAAATTGGTTTTGATCAACATCACCTAGCTCCGGAATGTAATTAGCAACCTGACCCATTGAAAGTAAAGGAGCAATTTCTTTTTGAATCTCCTCTAATATTTCAGGGATTGTTGCCTTTAATTTTTCGGTGGCGATGAGATCATCCATAGGCTTTATTTCTTTTTCTTTAACGGCAAATAATATTCAAGATTATAGGTAAAACCTACATTGGTTCGATTATCATTTTTACCATAACCGGGGATGGCGTATGGTTCTAATTGTTGTGTGTTATTGGTCAAAGCCAGTAATCTGAAACGAGCACTCCAGCCCATATAAAAGTTTTTGAATATTTCTGATCGCAGACCAAATACAAATTCTCCCCAGTGAGCCGTAGAGGTGCCGCTTCCTATCGAGCCTAAATAATCGCCCCAATAACCATCGGTAACGGTAAAACGGTCGCTTTTATAATCGGCAACACCAAAACCATACCTGAAGCCCAGAATGATGTTATCGTTGTTGCCTGTTTCTTCAACTTTAAAAATATTGTAATCAATACCCAGACGAAGAAAACTTCCGTTTGAATCGTAATTATATGATTCTTTATTAAATGAAACATTTTCGTATCCAAGTTCGCCAACGGCAAACCACTTGCGATTGAATTTGATTCTACCTGTTGCTTCCATACCAATTCGCTCCGGTTCGAAAAATGGAGTAATAAATGTACCCACATTCAGCCCAACGGCAATTCCAGGTTCGAAAGGTATTTTTTTCTTCTCTTCTTCAGTCTTTTCCTGAGAAAAAGAATTGATGCTGGTTACGAGTAAACTAATACTCAATATATATTTTAACATTTTCGGCATCTTCTCCATAATTTATGTTGGCATATCCAATGCTAACAGAATCGATTATATTATTTGTATAAATAATGGTGTCTAAAACCAGGTTGAATGTCATTCCACATTCGCTTGATACATGATTCAGGTGACGCGAGTAATTAAACTGCACAAAATCAGAATCAGATCGAACCTGATTATTTACCAGAACAGATTGTTTAATGATGAAAATCGTACTGTCAGTATTAAGATTTGTTGGCAAAAACAATTGGCTGATATTTAAACTGTCATAAATAAGTGAATCTTCACGATTTGCTCCCCAAATGTAGATTCCTGTTAGGGTTGTATCGTTTTCTGATCCGGATGATAATGAATAAAAGGTAGCCTGAATAGCGTGTTGATTCGATAAGCAAAAATTGTTGTCATCACAGGCATAAAAACCTGCAGCTATTATTAATATCAGCCATTTTATTTTACGAATATATTGCATGTTAAATTGTTTCGTTGCTATAATTCTTTGGTAATATGCAAAAATAGTAGTCTGTAAACAATATGAGCATGAACTGCTTAAAAAATATAATTAATTATCATTTGTGTTCTGTACGATATCGAACATGCCTATGTGCGTATTCGTACAATGTTTATTGTAATGATTTAACACTAAAATATTTCATTTCAAAACATTATAATAAATGGTCTGTTAATTGGTAAGCTCAAAGCTAAAATTTGATTTATCACTTTAAACCAAAGAATTTCATATGAAGAATCGCTTTTCGTTACTGGCTGTAACACTCCTTATAGCCGGTTTGGGATCTGCTAATGCCCAATTGAATAAAATTAATTTCGAAGAATTTGATCTGGATAATGGCTTGCATGTTATTCTGCATCAAGACAAAACCACCCCTAATGTAACCGTTTCGGTTATGTACAATGTTGGATCAAAGCACGAAAATCCAGACCGTACCGGTTTTGCTCACTTTTTTGAGCACCTGATGTTCGAAGGAACCGAAAACATTGATCGCGGACAATATTTTAAGATTGTACAAAATGCAGGAGGAACATTAAACGCCAATACTTCAACTGATCGTACTTATTACTATGAAACGTTGCCATCTAATCAACTGGAGTTGGGATTGTGGCTGGAATCAGAAAGAATGTTACATGCAAAAGTTGATTCATTGGGTATTGCAACTCAAAAGAAAGTTGTGATTGAAGAGAAGAAGCAAAGCTACGATAACCGTCCATACGGAACACTTCTTCAGGAAACCATGAAACGTGCATTCTCAGTTCATCCATATCGTTGGACAACAATTGGCGATCCGGAGCATATTATGGCTGCCAAGGATGAAGAATTTCAACAATTCTATAATCGCTTTTATGTGCCCAATAATGCTGTATTAGTTTTGGCTGGCGACATTGAAATTGATGAAACCAAAGCATTGGTTAAAAAATATTTTTCTGATATTCCAAAAGGTAAAGCAGACCTTACTTACAAGCCTGTTATTGAACCCGCCTTAAATGGTGAGGTACGCGATACAGTATTTGACAATGTACAACTTCCATTGATTTTACAGGCTTACAGAACGCCTGCCATGAATACAGAAGATTATTATGCCTTGGATATGTTGAGTACACTTTTGTCAAAAGGACAAAGTTCTCGTTTGTATAAAGCATTGGTTGATGATCAACAAAAAGCTATTCAGGTAGCAAGCTTTCCATTAGGATTTCGTGAGCCTTCTGTTGCACTTACTTTAGCGTTACCAAACATGGGTGTTGAGGTCAAGGATCTTGAAGAAGCAATGGATGCTGAAATTAAGAAGGTTCAGGATGAACTAATCTCTGAAAAAGAGTTTCAAAAATTGAAAAATCAATTTGAGAATGACATCGTTAAAGGCAATATGAAAGTGGCTACACGTGCCAATACTTTGGCTCGTGATTATACATACTTTGGTGATGCAAATTTAATCAATACAGAGTTGGATAAATATTTGGCTGTAAGTCGTGAGGATATTCAAAGGGTAGCTAAAAAATATTTGACCAAAGATAATCGGGTGGTGTTGTATTACTTACCAAAATCACAACAAAACTAGAATCATAGTTATTTAAAAATCATTTTAGACAAAATATCCTACGGATAAAAAATATACTTCAATGAAGAAAACATTATTTTTATTTTTAAGTGTTTTGCTTGCCATTTCAACAAATGCGCAACTTGATCGCAGCAAGATGCCGGCAGCCGGACCTGCTCCCAAAATTAATATAAAAGATGCCGAAACGTTTGAGCTTAAAAACGGCTTGAAAGTAATTGTGGTTGAAAACCATAATGTTCCGGTTGTGTCTTATAGTCTTTCGCTTGATATTGATCCGATTGTTGAAGGCGAAAAAGCCGGATACGTTTCATTAGCCGGCGATTTAATGCGTTCCGGTACTTCAACTAAATCCAAAGCAGAAATCGATGAAGCCATTGATTTCATTGGTGCAAGTCTTTCTACCAACTCAAGAAGTATTTATGCCAGTTCATTGAAAAAGCATTCAGGTGAATTGCTTGATTTAATGGTTGATGTATTGTACAATCCTGTTTTTCCTCAGGAAGAATTGGATAAAGCGGTTAAGCAAATGCTGACTTCAATCAAAGCAGATAAAGACGAGCCTTCGTCAATTGCAAATAATGTTTCGGGGGCTTTGATTTACGGAAAAGATCATCCATATGGTGAAATAATGACTGAAGAAACAGTTGAAAGCATTACCGTTGATGATATCAAAAATTACTACCAAACATATTTCCGTCCGAATGTAGCTTACCTTGTAATTGTTGGTGATATCACTTTGAAAGATGCTAAAAAGCAAGCTAAAACATATTTTGGTAAATGGGAAGCGAAAGACGTACCGGAACACAAATATGAAATGCCAGCCAAATTTGACGGACCTAAAGTAGTTGTTGCTAATAAAGATGCAGCTAATCAATCAACTATTGATCTTACTTATACTGTTAATTTAAAACCAGGCGATGCAGATTTGATCAAAGCACGAGTAATGAATGGTATTTTAGGTGGTGGTTCAAGTGGTCGTCTGTTTCAGAATTTACGTGAGGATAAAGCCTTTACTTATGGTGCTTATTCATCACTTAGTTCAGATGATTTGATTGGTTCTTTTTCTGCTTCTGCACAGGTAAGAACAAGTGTTACAGACAGCGCTTTTACCGAGATTATTTATGAAATGAATAAGATGCGCGACGAGCTTGTTGATGCAGCTGATCTGGATCTGGTAAAAAATATGATTGCCGGTAGTTTTTCTCGTTCATTGGAAGATCCTGCTACGGTAGCTCGTTTTGCTCTTAATATTCAAAAGTACAACTTGCCAAAAGATTATTATCAAACCTATTTAGAGAAGTTAAGTGCAGTAACAGTTGAAGATATTCAGGCGATGGCTCAAAAATATCTGACTCCTGATAATGCTTTGATTTTAGCAGTGGGTAATGTACCTGAAATGAAGAAGACTTTAAAGAAATTCAGCAATTCAGGTGAAGTTACCATGTATAATTATTACGGTGAAGAAGTAAAGTCGATGCCTTTACCAGAAGGATTGACAGCTGAGAAAATTATTGATGATTATGTGGTTGCTATTGGTGGTACAGATGCTGTAAACGCTATTCAAAACTATCATTTGGAAGGAAAAATGTCGATCCAGGGAATGGCACTTACCATGAAGATGTATAGCAGTCGTCCTAATAAATTATGTGTAGAGACTTATATGGGTGAAAACCTGGTTTCGAAGCAGGTATGTAATGGTGAGGCTGGTAAAATGATAAGTCCAATGGGCGAACAGAATATCGAAGGAGATCAGTTGGAATCAATGAAAGCAGAAGCCATTATTTTTCCGGAAACTCAATTTGCTGAATTAGGATTCAAAGCTGAAGTTTTGGGTTCTGAAGATGTTGATGGAGAAGATGCTTATAAATTGAAGATTACTAATCCATTTGGTAAGGAACAAGTCGTGTTTTTTAGTCGTGAGAGTGGATTAAAAATTAAAGAAGTTAGTGAAACACCTCAGGGCAATGTAATTAGCACAATTACTGAGTATACTGAAGTAGAAGGTGTAAAATTTCCGAAAGTGATGAAGCAGGCAGTTGGTCCACAATCTTTTGAGATTGTATTTGATCAAATATCTGTGAATGACGATAGTGATAAAGGCAAATATGAAATTTAAAATGAACGGTTGAAATTGGCATGGATACCGTAAGCGGGCAGTCGTTAGGATGCCCGTTTTTTTTTACCTTTGTCGGCAAATAAATTGAAAATGCAATTAAAAAAAGGAGTTATAGCCATTGACGGGCATTCATCGTGTGGGAAAAGTACAGTAGCCAAAGATTTAGCCAAAGAGTTGGGATATGTTTATATCGATACAGGTGCTATGTATCGGGCTGTTACTTTATTTGCCATGCAGAATGGATTCATTCAGGATGGTGAGATTCTTTTGGATGAATTGCAGAATAAACTCAATGATATAAAAATCACTTTCAGATATCAACCAGAAGAGAAGTTGAATGAAACTTTTCTTAATGGGGTAAGTGTTGAAGACGAAATTAGAGGTCTGGAAGTAAGCAATAATGTCAGCACAGTCAGTACCATTGCCTTTGTTCGTCATCGTATGGTTGAATTACAGCAGGAAATGGGCAGGGAAGGTGGAATTGTAATGGATGGTAGGGATATCGGAACGGTTGTCTTTCCGGATGCAGATTTAAAGCTTTTTATGACTGCATCGCCTGAAATACGAGCTCAGCGTCGTTTTGATGAATTAAAGGCAAAAAATCCTACCGATAATAGTCTTTCTTTTGATTCTATATTGGAGAATGTAAAGCATCGTGATTTCGTAGATAGTACACGCGAAGAAAGTCCGTTGAAAATGGCTGATGATGCTGTTTTGCTTGATAACAGCCACATGAATAAACAGGAGCAAATGGACTGGATAATGGCTGTTTTACATGAACGTAATCTGGTATAATTACAATGATTAAAGTTGAAATAGATACTCATTCGGGCTTTTGTTTTGGTGTACGTAAAGCGATAGAAGCCGCTGACCGCATGCTTAGCAATGGTAATGACGTTTACTGTGTTGGCGACATTGTTCATAATGATGCAGAGGCAGAACGTTTGCGAAAGCTGGGAATGAACATCATTTCATACAATAATATCGAAGAAATAAAAGAAGGAACAGTGCTGTTCAGAGCACACGGAGAACCACCGGCATCATATCGTTTAATTACCAATGCCGGGCTAAAACTCCAGGACGAGACTTGTCCTGTTGTGTTGAAATTGCAGGACCGGATAAAAAAAGCGTATAAGCAACTTAAAGAAATCAACGGACAATTGGTTATTTTTGGGAAGCGTGGTCATGCCGAAGTGATTGGACTCGAAGGACAATGTGAAGGGAATGCCATAGTAATTGAAAATGAAGCGGAAATTGATCTGATTGATTTTAATCGTCCTGTTGAAATTTTTTCTCAAACAACTAAAGATCCGAAACATCTTAAGCGTATTGTTGAGTTAATAGAATCCCGTAAAGAAGAGAGCATCACCTGGCATAATACAACCTGTAAGCAGGTTACCGGTCGCGTTCCTAAATTGAAAGCATTTGCCAAACAGCATGATGTTATCATTTTTGTTGGTGGTAAGAAAAGTAGTAACGCTAAAGTCTTATTTGCTGCTTGCTGCGATGTAAACACCAAAAGTTATTTTGTTTCAGAAGCTTCGGATGTTATGGAAGAATGGTTTGTTGGTGCAAAATCTTCTGTTGGTGTTTGTGGTGCCACATCAACTCCTCTGTGGCAAATGGAAGAAGTAGCGCAAAGAATTTCCTCTCTTCTATAGAGCTGCTTTTCGTCAATAAAATATATGTATTGATCTATTGTTTTAGTGTCTTTGTCATTATAAATCAATATTTCTATTGATTTTAGTGTTACGATTCTGTGTTTTTGACATTAACCTTAAAATGAAACCAATGTTAGATGATTTAGTCATCTGCTAAATATTACCTAGCCCATATGGTAACGGAATACAAGTTTCCCCTTGTCCGTTCTTCCTTGAAAGAAAAAACTCCCGCATTCTGCGAGAGTTTTTTTATAGTTTTAATGAGCTTCAAGCCAGTTTTGTCCTATCCCCATATCAACATCTAATGGAACAGAAATCTTTACGGCATTCTCCATTTCCTGTTTCACAATCGATTTTACTTTCTCTGTTTCTGTTTTTAAAACATCAAAGTTCAATTCATCATGAACCTGTAATATCATTTTCGATTGAATGTTTTCATTTTTAAAGCGTTGGTAAATATTCACCATTGCCTGTTTAATAATGTCCGCTGCTGTTCCCTGGATGGGAGCATTAATGGCATTTCGCTCAGCTACACCCCTCACAACTGCATTTCTCGAATTAATATCACTTAGGTTTCTTTTTCGATGATGCAGTGTTTCAACATAACCTTTGTCTCTTGCATTGGCTATGCATTCATCCATAAAAGTTTTTACACCCGGGAAACTATCAAAATAACCATCAATAATCTCTTTGGCTTCTTTTCGAGGAATGGTTAAGCGTTCGGCTAAACCAAAAGCTGATATTCCGTAAATAATACCAAAATTAGCTGTTTTTGCCTTGCGTCTCATGTCAGGGGTAACATCTTCTAAAGGCACTTTAAAAATTTTGGCTGCGGTGGCTGCATGAATATCTTCACCTCTGTTAAAGGCATCAATTAAATTTTCATCTTTACTGAAGTGGGCCATCAATCGCAATTCAACCTGAGAATAGTCGGCAGATAAAAACTGATGATTATCATCGGTGGCTGTAAAGGCTTTTCTTATTTCTTTTCCGTTTTCATCACGGATAGGAATGTTCTGTAGATTAGGATTCGTACTGCTTAAACGTCCTGTAACAACAATTGCCTGATTATAGCTAGTATGTATTTTTTGTGTTGAAGTATTGATTAATTTAGGTAGTGCTTCAACATACGTATTCAGTAGTTTAACTAAACCACGGTATTCCAGAATTACTGGAATTATTTCATGTTTATCTTTTAATTTCTGAAGTGTTTCTTCATTCGTACTGTATTGACCTGATTTGGTTTTTTTAGCCTTATCATCAATTTTAAGATGCTCAAATAAAACTTCGCCAACTTGTTTAGGACTGGAAATATTAAAGTCCATTCCTGCCAGTTCAATAATTTTTGTTTCCAGGCCAGAAATCGTTTCTTTTAATTGTAAGGCAAAATCTTTCAATGCTGCATCATCCAATCGAACACCCTGAAATTCCATCTCAGCTAATACCTCAATTAAAGGCATTTCAATTTCATCAAACAACTCTTTAACATCACTTTCTTCAATTTCTTTTTCAAATTTATTAGCCAGTTGTAAGGTGATATCAGCATCTTCGGCTGCATAATCACATACGATAGCAGGATCAATCTCGCGCATGTTTTTTTGCTTTACACCTTTTGGACCTACAACCGATTCGTACGAGATAGGTGTGTAGCTTAGATAGGTTTCAGCCATATAATCCATGCCACTTTTCATACCCGGATAAAGCAGGTGATGGGCTACCATAGTGTCAAAGAAAGGTCCTGAAATATTAATTCCGTTATTTTTCAAAATCAACATGTCATACTTCAAGTTTTGAGCTATTTTGGTAATATTATCATCTTCAAAAATTGCTTTGAAACTATTAACTAAAATTTTTGCTTCTTCTTTATCGGCAGGTACCGGAACATAATATGCTTCATGCTCTTTCCAGCTAAACGACATTCCAACCAATTCAGCTTCCATTGCGTTTACAGAGGTTGTTTCAGTATCAAAACAAAATCGATTCTGTACACTTAACTCTGCTCTTAAAGAAGCCAATTTCATTTCGCTGTCAACCAGGTAGTAATGATGTGTAATATCATTAATATTTTTAAAGGAAGTAACTATTTCGGCTACTTCTTCTTCGGATTCCTGAATCGGAGTACCAAAAAGATCGCCCTGAACCGGAGCAGTTCCGTACAAACTATTGATACGGGACATTAAATTTTTAAATTCCAGTTCTTCAAACAGTTTACTAATAGCGTTGAGGTTGGGTTTTTCCCGTTCCAAGGCTTTTTCATCTAATTCAATTGGAACATCTAATCGTATGGTAGCCAAATGATATGATAACTTTACCTGATCTTTAAAATTAATCATATTTTCCTTTTGCTTTCCTTTCAGTTCTTCGATGTTTTCGTATATTCCATCAATGCTGCCATAACTCTGGATCATGTCTTTGGCTCTCTTTTCACCAACACCCGGACAGCCAGGTATGTTATCCGCTGCATCGCCCCAAAGTGCCAGGATGTCAATAACCTGAATTGGATCATTAACCGAGAAATTTTCTTTTACCTCGTCAACACCCCAGATGTCATTACCTCCGCCTTTGCTGCGCGGTTTATACATGAAAACATTGTCTTTGACTAATTGAGCATAATCCTTATCAGGTGTCACCATAAAGGTTTTGTATCCCTTTTGGGATGCTTTGGCAGATAAGGTTCCGATAACATCATCCGCTTCAAATCCGTCTTTAACAATTACCGGAATATTGAGTGCTTCAATTAATTGTTTAATGTATGGGACTGATTTTCTGATATCTTCTGGAGTGGCATCTCTGTTAGCTTTGTATTCAGGGTATTCTTCATGACGAAATGTCGGACCCGAAGGATCAAATACAACGGCAATGTGACTTGGATTTTCTTTAGTTAATATTTCCAGTAAAGAATTGGTGAAACCGAATATGGCTGAGGTATTGAATCCTTTTGAATTGATGCGCGGATTTCGGATGAATGCATAATAAGCCCTGAAAATTAAAGCATAGGCATCCAGTAAATATAAATCTTTCTTTTCTCCTTGAATGGACATAATTCTATATTTTTTTATAAAGATAGAAAACTATACACAATAGTAGAAGGGAACAAAATCACTGCATAATTAACATCTTCATAACATTTTTAAAATGAACCATTTTGAGTAATCTAATGTTTACCCCTTATAAATTATAAAAATGAAGACTATGAAAGTAATATCATTAATTGCTGCACTTTTGATCATGGTGTCATCAATAACTTATGCTCAGAGCAAAAAAGTAGACATTAAAAAAAGCATAATTGAGTGGAAAGGTGAAAAAGTTACCGGTGAACATTCAGGAACAATTTTATTTAAATCAGGAGAACTTGCATTTAAAGACAGCAAGCTGACCGGAGGTGAGTTTGTAGTAGATATGACCAGCATTACAAATACAGACCTTACTGATGAAGAGTATAATAAAAAATTGGTTGGCCATTTAAAATCTGATGATTTCTTTGGCGTGGCAACTTATCCCGAGAGTACTTTAGAATTGACCTCTGTTAAAGCAAAAGGTGAGGCATATGAAGTTAACGGTAAATTAACCATTAAAGGTAAAACACATCCAATTGCATTTGAAGTTACAGAGGCAGATGGTGTGTTTACTGGTGTGATGAAGGTTGATCGTACTAAGTACGATGTACGTTACGGATCAGGTAAGTTCTTCGACAATTTAGGTGACAAGGTAATTTATGATGAATTTACTTTAACCTTTAAGGTATTTACGAATTAAGATATCATTTATTATAAAAATTAAAGGTCAGCGATTGCTGACCTTTTTTTATGGGGTATATCGAAATATTTCTTCAATTATTCAGTAATTCAACTACTAATTTGGTCATTTCGTCTAAAAAGGGTAAAAAGTTTATTGGCAAAATAAAAAAAAGTTATTATTTCACAACCTTAAGGATCAGCGCAACGCAACCAGGAAAGAACAACCAAATACATTTTTAACGTGGAGAGAAGATACAGATTTACCCTGAAATCAAGGCTTTTGTTATATACCTTGGTTTCGTTTACCTTGATTTATGGCTTTACGCTAACCTATATTAGTGTAAGTCTGAGATCAAAGGCAAGTAAAGATTCAGAGGAGATTATTAATGCAAAGGTGGCTGAATACCGTAACTTGATTCAAAGTGATTTGAACCAGGTGATGAAAGCAACTATCACTGTTCGAGATATCTATGAACAATACGAGCAATTTGACGAAAGCTATCGCACGCAGGTTTTAGATGAGATTATACTGGGTTGGCTTAAAAAGAATCCCAACTATCTTTCAACATGGCAGGCCTGGGAATTAAGAGCCATTGAAGACGGTTATAATTTACGAAATGGTAGAGATCGTCTTGTCAACTTTCGCTTGAATGGAAAGATCACTGTTTCAAAAGAGAGGGTTGATGTTAATAATAACATTTTAACCAGTCAGTATTATCAATCAAGAGAGAATAATCAACTTGAGTTATGGGATCCTTATTACGACATAGTTACACCAGAACTGGCAGGTATCCTGATGACAACAATAGCTGCACCTATTCAAAAGAACGGACAGTTTATTGGATTGGTAGGTGTTGATATAGGCCTAACTGACATGGAAAAAATCATCTCTGATTTTAATCTTTATCAAGGATCAAATTCATTTTTTCTGGCAAATGATTCACGAATTGTTGGACACACCAATAAAGAATGGATTGGAGAGATGTTCTTTGATGTGATGAAACAAGATACTGCTTCGTTTAAGGATGCTATTTTAACAACTCACCAGTTAAAAAGTAAAAACTTTGAATACTACAATGATGCTACCGGACAGGATTATTATGTTTCAATGTCGCCGGTTAAATTGGATGGAGTAGGTAAAGCCTGGACTATTGGTGTTGAAGTTCCACTTAAGGTGATTATGGCAAAAGCCAATGAAATAATGTATTGGAGTCTTTTGATTGGAGTTTTTGGGTTAATTCTACTTTATATTGTGGTTTATTGGATGGCAAGTGTAATTGCAAAACCAATCAAAAAGAGTGCTGAAGTAGCCCGAAGTCTGGCAAATGGAAATTTAAGTTTTCATCTTTCAAACGATTATACGAAGGATGATGAGATTGGAGATTTGCAAAAGGCTCTTTTTGATATGGCTGATAATCTTAGGAAGATCCTACATGATATCGTTGAAAGCACAAATGAAATAGAAGATTCGAGTAACGAACTTACCTCATCATCTACTCAACTATCAGCAGGTGCATCCAATCAGGCAGCTTCTTCAGAGGAAATTTCTTCATCGATGGAAGAGATGGTGGCTACAATTCAACAAAACAGTGAAAACTCTGAAGAAACAAGAAAAATAGCTGAGAAAGCAGCTGCTGGCATGAAAGCAGGTTTTGAATCGACTCAAAAAGCAGGAGAGGCCATGCATGTTATTTCTGAAAAAATCATGGTGATTGAAGAAATAGCAAAACAGACCAATATTCTGGCCTTGAATGCAGCAGTAGAGGCAGCACGTGCCGGAGAACAAGGTAAGGGATTTTCGGTTGTAGCCACTGAGGTTAAAAAGCTGGCTGAAAGATCTCAAAAGGCGGCTTATGAAATCATTGAATTAACCAGAAATGGTGTAGATATAACTGAGAAATCAGGAAAAGAATTGGAAGCTATTATTCCGGATATTGAAACAACTTCGATGTTGGTACAAGAAATTTCAGCATCAAGCTTTGAGCAAAAAAGTGGTGCCGAACAGGTAAATAGAGCTATTCAGGAATTAAATGATGTTACGCAGCAAAACTCTGCAGCTGCAAGTGTTTTCTCAAACAGTGCAGAGCAACTAACACAATTGGCTGCCAAACTTAAAACAGCAGTTTCGTACTTTAAGTAAATTCAATTCTCTTAAATAAAGAAAAAGACAGTAGGCTTTAATGGCTTACTGTCTTTTTTTGGTTAAGGGGGTTGTAAGGAATTTGTTTATAATTAGTTATTAATTTTTCATCATCTTTTTATAGGAGCATTGAATAAATGCTTTTTTAGCATTAATCTCATAATATTCAATTATCGATCCTTTTGAATTACTTGCTATTATTTTTCCTATCTGTTTAGTGTTTCCTTTATAAAATAATACTTCATCATTTATTTTAAATTCACTGGAATAGTCTTTGGGATAATATAAGCTACCGTTTACCACCTTTTTTATTTTGTAGTTGCCTTTTTCATTCTCAAATAATACAACCGACTTTTGATCATTTTTATCCAATATTTTAGCCTTGTAACTATTATTATTCACCAAAAGTACTACCCAGTCGTCCGATTTTGTTTCGTCAATAATTTTATCGTAATTAACTTCTAGGTTGTTCATGTTGGTTTGGTTGAAATCAACGATTTCTGCTGATACAATTGCTTGTGTTTTGGTTACAATTGGGAAACATGATCGTTTAAAATCAACTGTAACATTCGCCAAAGCCTGACCGGGTTGAAGTGGATGGTTTTCATATAAGTTTCGTTTAGCCTCTAATGTTAAAGCGTCTTTTTTAAGACCTCCAAGTCCAAATACCTGAGTAGTTTTAGCTTGACCAACTCCCAATCCGATAATTTGAAAATTAGCGTCATTTAGGGAAGCGTTCCCAGTTATCATTCCTGAATGAACAGCACAAGAACTGAGCAAAAGCATAAATGCAAAACTGAAAATGATAGTTTTCATAAGGTGCAATTTTAGGTTTGATTAAATATGTATTTTTCAAATTTGTTCTTAAGTAAAAGACAGAAGGCGCTGATTGCTTGCTGTCTTTTAGGTTAAGGGGGTTCTAATGAAAATGAATTTATCTACGAAATCATTATTTACAATAGAAGTTAACGCAATTATCGGACCAAAAAAGTTAATTAGTCGATAAAAGTATTGTAGGAAACGAAAAAAGCCGTTTGAATTTTCAAACGGCTTTTTTTGTAAGTACTATAAGGTATTAATTTACAGCAGAGTATTCTTCTACTTGTTTGAAAACTCTTAAAAAGTTGCCACCCCATATTTTATAAATATCTTCTTTCGAATACCCCCTTTTGAGCAATTCTTCAGTGATCTTTGGAAAATCAGATACATCCTGACAATCGGATAGACCACCTCCTCCATCAAAATCGGATCCTATTCCAACATGATCAACACCTACCAGATTTACAACATAATCGATATGATCTACAGCTTTAGCTATATCGGGTAATACAGGAGGATAATTTTTATCTATCTGATCCCATTCTTTCCAGGCTGCCTTGCGCTCATCATCGTTTTTGTAGTTGTAGTTATTATATTTTGCTTTTAACTCCTGATGCTTGATATAATTAATGCTGGTTGTATCTTCCTCTTCAATGTAGGCTCCAAGAATGCAAATTTGAATTACCCCGCCATTTTCAGCCAGTTTTTTAATCATTTCATCGCTCATATTACGAGGGTGATTGCAAATGGAACGTACAGAAGAATGGGATGCTATAACTGGCGTTTTCGTTATTTTCATCACATCAAAAAACGATTTGTCTGAAATATGAGAAACATCGATCAACATGCCTAATCGGTTCATTTCGTTAACTACTTCAATTCCAAAATCACTTAAACCATTGTGTTCAGCACCAGCATTATCTGTTGAAGAATCACAGACATCATTGTTACTAGTATGCGAGAGGGTTATGTACCTGACGCCTTTGTTGTAGAATTCCTGAACTCTTTTTATATCTTTTTTAAGAGGAAAACCGTTTTCCATGCCTAAATAGATGGCTTTTTTGCCCTCCTTCGAAATTCGTTCTGCATCGTTGCTGTTAGTGGCTAATTCGGCTTGATTTGAATACATTTCAAGGGCGGCATAAGTTGAATCGATCATCTGATTTACCAAATCGTAGGCCTGTTGATAATTTTCTTCTGTCCTTGGGCGCTGGCTTGTAAATAGGGCAAAGAAAATTGCATCCAATCCACCACTTTGCATTCGTGGGAGATCCACTCTGCTATCTGGAGCTTCATGTATTTTTCCAATGTCAAAACCATTGTTGACAAACTTCATGGGTGTATCGCAATGGGTGTCTATGGTTATCGCCTTGTTATGAATTGATAAGCTTTTTTTACTTACAGGTTTACTTGATGTAATTGTCATTAATAAAACGAGTGCAATTAATAGGTTGTTTTTGTGATTCATATGGTATGTGTTTTTTTCGAATGTACAATTTGTAATTCAGAATCAGTAACTTTGAATGAGTTTTGACTTATTTTAACAATTTGATGTTATTTAAGATTTAGTATGAAAGCTGTTGTTTTTATAACTTTTATGGTTCTTTTAATTTCTTGTACTACACAGGATTGTGAATGTGCATTTAGCTCTGAAGTTATTGTGGGTTCAGGAGAGGTAATAACCAAAACGTTTGATGTTGATGACTTTATCTCTGTTTCGATTTTATCATTTACCGATATCAAAATAGAAACAGGCAAACAGCAAAGTGTTACCATCAGTGGACAAAAGAATATCATGGAATTGTTGCAGGTAGGAGTAGGTTCTAAAAATCTGGATCTTTCTTTTCCTGATAATCAGGATATTCGTCCTACAGAAGATTTGACGGCAATTATATCAATGCCTGATGCATTAGAGGCGTTCTCATTTGTGGGTCTTGCAGAAATTGAATTAACGGGCGAAGCTCAGACGGATCTTGCGGTAAACATTACTGGATCGGCCAATTTTAATTCAGTGGATTTACCTGTGGATAAAGTTGTAATAAATTGGGTTGGTGAGGGAAGTGCTACAGTATGGTCAATAGAGCAATTGATATTAAACTGCACAGGAGTGTTTGATATTAAATATAAAGGAGAACCAACTATTACCAATAACTCGGTTGGTACGGTAACAGTTGATCCAATATCTTAATTTCTTACCGGTTCGGTAATAAATCTTTTATATCCTCTCGCAATTTCCGAAGCATTGATTCTGTTTGTTCCCAACCAATGCATTCATCTGTAATGGAAACTCCATACTCCAACATGGATAAATCAGCAGGAATGCTTTGTTTTCCGAATTTCAGATTACTTTCAACCATCATCCCGATAATAGATTGATTACCATCAATAATCTGTTGAGCAATATCCTCGCAAACCAATTGTTGGTTTTTAGCATTTTTATTACTGTTGGCGTGGCTGCAATCAATCATCAGACGAGGTTCAAGACCTTCTTTTTCTAATTTCTTTTCGTACTCTGCAACATGTTTGGTTGAGTAATTGGGCTCTTTACCACCACGAAGAATAATGTGTGAATTTGGATTGCCCGCTGTTTGAACAACAGCCACATTGCCTTCAGGATCTACGCTCAAGAAATTATGAGGAGCTGCTGCTGACATTCGTGCATTCAAGGCAATTTTAATATCTCCGTTTGTGCCGTTTTTAAAGCCTACAACAGATGTTAATCCGCTGGCCATATTTCGGTGGGTTTGCGACTCTGTGGTACGAGCTCCAATGGCTGTCCAGGAGAATAAATCCTGCATGTACTGAGGTGTGATTAAATCCAGTGCTTCTCCTGCTGCGGGTAATCCTATTTCAGCTACATAACAAAGAAGTTCGCGAGCCATTTTTAAACCATCCTCAATGGCATAACTATCATTGAGATAAGGATCATTAATCAGTCCCTGCCAGCCAACAGTTGTTCTTGGTTTTTCAAAATAAACACGCATCACCAGGTAAAGTGTATCTCCCAGTTCATCAGCTAATGTTTTTAGCTTTTGGGCATACTCTTTGGCTGATTCAACGTTGTGAATAGAACAGGGTCCAACAACAACCAACAAACGTTTGTCTGATTTATGCAGGATGTTCTTAACGGTTTGTTGACCTTTCTCAACGGTTTCAATAATGTTCTCAGTCAACGGAAACAAAGCCTTTAAATCATTTGGTTTGATGATAGGTTGCTCTGCAACAATGTTGACATTTTCAATTCTTAATTCGGTCATGGTTTAATAATGGTAGTTTTGCTTTTGGCCCACAAAGATAGAACAATTACACTCAAATGTGTAATGAAATAATGCTGAATGTCAGGTAATAAAAAAACCTGCAGAAACATTCTGCAGGTTTTTTGAATATAATTTTATTTACATATTAGTCTATAACAGTAATCCACCCGTGGGTATCGGGCTCGTCACCATACTGGATTCCACGCAATTTATTGTAAAGTTCAAGACTTATCTTACCAGGGTTGCCATCAGTACTAAATATGTATGAACGACCTTCGTCAATGTCGTCTATTTTAGCAATAGGACTTATTACAGCAGCTGTACCACAAGCACCAGCCTCTTCGAAAGTAGATAACTCTTCCAATGCAACAGGTCGGCGTTCAACCTTTAATCCCATGTCTTTTGCCAATTGAATCAAACTCATATTGGTGATTGATGGCAAAATGGATTTAGATTCTGGTGTAACATATGTATTATCTTTGATCCCAAAAAAGTTAGCAGGACCACATTCATCAAGGTATTTCTTTTCTCTACTGTCAAGATAAAGTGCTGCCGAATAGCCTTTTGCATGGGCTTCGTCTCCAGCTCGTAAACTGGCAGCATAGTTACCTCCAACTTTAATATGGCCTGTACCCAGTGGAGCTGCACGATCATACTTGCGGGTAATCATCATGTCCGTAGGTTTAAACCCTTCTTTAAAGTATGGTCCTACAGGCATTACAAACACCATGAACAGAAACTCATTCGAAGGTGAAACTCCAATCTTTGGTCCCGAACCAAAAAGTAATGGACGGATATAAAGTGATGCTCCTGATTCGTATGGAGGAATAAAACGTTTATTCAGCTCAACAGCTTTTACAACAGCATCGATAAATAATTTTTCAGGGACTGCAGCCATCATAACACCAATAGCAGAATTATACATTCTTTTGGCGTTTTCCTCAATTCTGAAAATACGTGTCTTGCCGTCTTTACCTTTAAAAGCCTTTAATCCTTCAAATGCTTCCTGACCGTAATGAAGACCCGTAGCAGCCATATGAATATTGACGTACTCAGAAGAATGTACTTCTAATTCTCCCCATTTACCATCGCGGTAATAACATCTAACATTATAGTCAGCCTTCATGTAGCTGAATGAAAGATTTGCCCAATCAATATTATTCATGTCCATGCTGGTTTTAAAGTATTGTGAATCTTATTTTGAGTAAAGGTAAATAAAAGTGCTTATAAATTATATGATAAAATGCACCAAATATCCATTTTTACTGAGGTTTATTTAAAGAATAGTAAAATGGCTGATAAGAAAATTACAGTGTATACCAAATAACGATATTCTTTTTCGGGAATGTAACTAACTACTTTTTTGCCAATAAATGAGCCGATAAGTAAAGCAGGAAACATGATGACATTTAATTGAAGGCTTTTCCAGCTGATAGTGTGCCAGCTTACCACATGAAAAGGCACTTTAAATATGTTCAAAAACAAGTAGAACCAGGCTCCTGTACCAATATAGGCCTCTTTGGGTAAGCGCATCGAAAGAAGATATAAATTAAAGATCGGTCCGGCTGCATTGCCCATCATGGTTGCAAATCCACCTGTGAGTCCAAGCGAAGCACTAAAAGCTTTGTTGTCAATTAGATTTATTTTCTTTTTACGGATTTCATTATATAAAAGAAGAGCAAGACAAACTATAATTGCGATGGCAATCGTCAGTTTAAATTGTTGATCATTAATTTGATTGCCAACGTAAGTAGCAATTAATATTCCGATGATGGCCCAGGGAACCAGTTTGATGATATATTTGATTTTTCCGCTTTTGAAATAAAAACTCAAAGCCATGAGGTCGCCCATAATCAAAAAGGGAAGAATGATGCCTACTGAAGCTTTTCCTCCATAAAGATATGCCAGAAGTGGAATGGAAATCATAGCAGTTCCTTTTAAGCCGCTTTTGGATATGCCAATCAGAAATGCACAAAAAAGAGTTATCAACCAGGTGTTTAGTGATGTATTTAGAGGATTAAAGACAGTTTGAAGCATAAAAGGATTGTTTTCCTGCCAAAAGTAGCAGAATCCTTTTACTTATTGGTTTTTGTTAGGTAATTAATGCTTTGTTTGATGAGTTTTTGATATTCGGGATGATTAAAAGCATTTTCATCATGGCCGAATTGAATATATATCACTTCAGATTTTTCAACCGTATGTATCCATGCTACATACGCTAAATTGTTTGGTGTAGAAGTAGTCAATAGTGGTGTAACATCTGGTAGAATGAAACAATTGTTGTAAGTTTCGTCGTAAATGATAAAATCTTTTAAATTATTTGTAATTTGATGTTTAGATTTAGTTACTTAAACTGATATGTTAATATTGTGCTCAAAGGTTGATGCGCCTCTTTGAGGGTGATCTCCAAAATATTTTCCTCCAATAATTTTTGTAAACTCAGGCCAATCCTGATAGGATACCAGGGTGTGATGAAGAAATAGCATCGGTTTACCTGATTTTAGTAAATTCCAATAAGCAGCTTTTTGCTCTGATGTAATGGAATCATTTAGGTCGTAAAAGATTAAAATGTCATAGTTGTTTGCCAAACCTTGCTCAATATCTTCATTTGCCTTGGGTTGTTTTACTTCAGAGAATCTTAGTTGAGGTATTTTTTCAAATAATGCATAAAATTCTTTTATCGGCTTCTTTCTATCGCTGGTAATTAACATTGCCTCGATCGTATCCTGAGCGTTTAAATAAGTGGCGAACAGACATGTGATAAGTAGTATAATCGATTTCATTTTATACTTTATTTAAAGTATGTATTGAATTTTAAATCTTTAATATAAGGTTAAAATTATCTCTAATTTTTTCTTGAAATTCATCAATGCCGGTTTCTTTTAGATCAGCTGCTTTTTTATATAGCTCTTTAATGTTGAAATCCGTATCATCGGTTTCTAAAAAAATACGATTTATTGGTGAATTAATAAATGATTTGCGGGTTTTTGGATGATTGAGTATGGCCGGGCCAAAAGAAAAGTAAAAGCCTGTTTTTATAGCTTGATTGAGTGTTTCTACAGAACTATTGAATCCATGAAAAATCCAGGTTTGTTTAGGTTTTAAATCCTTGCGAAGTTTTATAATTTCGGAATATGCCTTAACACAATGGATAATGAGGGGTTTCTCGAATTCTTCAGACCATCTGATGTGTTGTTTAAATACTTCAGTCTGAATTGCCAGGTCGGGACCTTTCAATTTATCAAGGCCGCATTCCCCAATAGCTTTTACATTTGGATGATTGATGTTTAATTTAATTGTGCTAAACTGATTGTTGTTATCATTTATATACCATGGATGAATACCAATTGAGAGATGTTGTTCTGAAAAATCTGCAGGTTTTTCTGTGAGAGGCAAATTATAGATGGATTTAACATCTGCCTCTTTATTGATTTGGTGTGTATGAAAATCGATATAGATCATCTATCTAAGATAAGAACTTTCGTTGATGTATACCGCAAAAAAAGAAAGAGGCCATTATCAAAAGATAATTGCCTCAATCTTGCTAACCCGACAATCCGAAAATTACCGGTTATATCATTATGCTTCTTGTTTCGAAGCGCGTTTACGTTCGTGTTCGAATAGTAAAATTTTACGCAATCTAATAGATTTTGGCGTAACTTCCACATATTCGTCGCCCTGAATATATTCTAATGCTTCTTCAAGGGTGAATTTAATAGGAGGAGCAAGTTTTACTTTATCATCCGCACCTGAAGAGCGCATGTTGCTCATTTTCTTTGCTTTGGTAACGTTTATTGTAAGGTCTCCTTCACGGTTATTTTCACCTACTACCTGACCCATGTAAACATCTTCACCCGGCTCAATAAAAAACTTACCACGATCCTGAAGCTTGTCCATACCGTAAGCAATAGAAGTGCCGGATTCGATAACGATCAACGAACCGTTGATACGTTTTTCGATCGCTCCTTTCCATGGTTGGAACTCAATAAAACGGTGGGCCATAATAGCTTCACCCTGAGTGGCTGTCAACATGTTACTTCTTAATCCAATAATACCGCGTGATGGAATATTGAATTCAAGGTGAACACGTTCGCCTTTTTTCTCCATAATTTTAAGTTCACCTTTGCGCTGAGTAACCATTTCAATGGCTTTACCAGAGTGTTCCTCAGGTAAATCGATTGTTAAATCTTCAATAGGCTCCAGCTTTTCGCCCATGTCTTCTTTGATGATTACACGAGGCTGACCAACCTGTAGTTCATATCCTTCACGACGCATTGTTTCAATCAATACCGACAAATGAAGAACTCCTCGTCCGTATACGTTCCATGCATCAGCTGATTCTGTATCCTCAACACGTAAAGCCAGGTTTTTCTCTAATTCTTTTGTCAGACGATCTTTGATATGACGTGAAGTAACCATTTTACCTTCTTTTCCAAAGAAAGGTGAGTTGTTGATCGTGAACAACATACTCATTGTTGGTTCGTCAATGGCTATTGGTTCCAATGGTTCCGGATTTTCAAAATCAGCAATGGTGTCTCCAATATCAAATCCCTCAATACCAACTAAGGCACATAACTCACCGCATGAAACCTGGTCAACTTTAGTTCGTCCAAGTCCATCAAATACATTCAATTCTTTGATGCGAGTACGGGTAATACTTCCATCGCGTTTAACCAAACTAACATCCTGATTTACTTTTAGGTCACCGCGGTGTAAACGACCAATGGCAATTCGGCCCAAATACTTAGAGTGGTCTAATGAAGTAATCTGTAACTGAGGTGTACCTTTATTGTACTCCGGTGCAGGAATGTGCTCGATGATAGCATCGAAGATAGCATGAATGTTATCTGTTTTTTCTTTCCAATCGGTGCTCATCCAGTTTTCTTTTGCTGAACCGTAAACAGATGGAAAATCAAGCTGTTCTTCGGTAGCATCTAAAGAAAACATTAAATCAAATACTGATTCGTGAACTTCTTCTGGGCGACAGTTTGGTTTATCAACCTTATTGATCACAACAATAGGTTTTAATCCCAATGCAATAGCTTTCTGTAGCACAAATCTTGTTTGTGGCATTGGACCTTCAAAGGCATCCACAAGCAAAAGAACTCCGTCGGCCATGTTTAAAACACGCTCAACTTCTCCTCCAAAATCACTGTGACCCGGTGTATCAATAATATTGATTTTTACATCGTTCCACATAACGGACACGTTCTTCGACAGAATTGTGATGCCTCGCTCACGTTCAAGGTCGTTGTTGTCCATGATAAGTTCACCCATTTCCTGGTGATCCTTAAATAGCTTTCCTGCCATTAACATCTTGTCTACCAGTGTGGTCTTACCGTGGTCAACGTGCGCGATAATGGCTACATTTCTAATCTCTTGCATATATAAAATCCAAATGAGCCGCAAAGGTACGCCTTATTTTTGTGATTAGTAAGTCTATAGTATAAAAAACCTATTAATTATCATTAAAAAAGGATTACATTTTAGAAAGGTTTCAGATAGTAACAGTTTCTTTATTGATTTATAAATTACTTACTGTAGCTGATCCCTTGCTATACAAGGGTTTTATTTGCATATGTAAAAAAAAAGTACTTAATTAAAAGTATAAATCCGTATAGCTATGAAAAATCCAATACTTGCACCAGAAGGAACCTTTTACCACACATGTGATAAACTTGCAAATAGTGATAGTAAAGCATTTTCAGCATATATGTGGGAAAATGTTGATGGAAAACCAAGATTCAGATGGTACAAAAATGTAATAAATGTAATTGAGCTACTGTCGAAATATGATTTTCATTTTGACATTGAAAAATTACCCTTTAAAGATTTTGAAGATTATTTTGAATCGATTCATTGGGTTGAACAGCAAGATCGTGAATCGTTGGTTTACATTATGTCGCAAATGATATCACCGGTTTCACAAAAAGTAAAGGATAAGGTTTTGGATTATTTGATCCATATGGAATATTATAATTCATGTGCTGTAATTCAAAAGCATTTAAGAGTGAATACAGTTACTTCTTTAACTAACAAACAATTTCAAAAAGAAAGGCTTAAAGGTGTAAAATAATTAAGCAAGTCTTCTTTTCATTAAATCAGTACAATAGATGATTTATCAATTATATGATGCCTGCCTTGTGTCTTTTGTATTTTTACAATTATCGTCTGTATAAATTTTAGAATCTTACAAAGTAACCAAGAATCCTGATTGGTGTTGTTATATTTGTATTTCATAACCTAAGTTCAATGAAATTCAGATGTATAAAGTATTGCTAGCCTTTTTGTTTTCAGGATGTTTTATTTGGCTTATAGTCAGCCGGAGCAAATGGATATTGTTGTAGGTAAATCTTTTAAGTTCGACTCAAAGGTTTTACATCGTTCTGTTGATCTTTTTGTGACGAAGCCAGAGATTGGGCAACAAGAAACATATCCGCTTGCCATATTACTTGGTTCAGAAGAACATGATTTTCGGGCAGCTATTTTAAAGGATAAATTTATTTCTATAGGAGTTCAGTCTTTAGATCTAAAGAAAGAGTTTCTTAAAGAGCAAAGTAGAGGTGTTTATCTGAAGTTTCTATTAAATGAACTTTTACCATATATTGAGAAGGAATTTAATGTTTCAAAGGTTCGATTAATTACCGGACATTCACTGGCTGGTGCAATGGTCATTGATTGTTTTCTTAAACATCCTGAATCGTTTTCCATTTATCTTGCAACTAGTCCGCTACTTCAATTGATTGATTATCATCAGCTGGATTCTGTTCAATTTGTAAATCCTAAGGCTCTATATTTTTCAATTGGACGGAATGAAAACTATCCTCAGCTTGAACAGGCTAACCATGATTTTCATTTTCTATTAGATTCAATTTATGTTCAAAATCTCAAGTGGAAGTTTGATGTTTTAAAAGATGAAAATCACATTACCAATGAATATACAGGCTTTAGTAGAGGATATAGTTTTTATCAGTCATTCAGTTCAATACCTGATAGTGTTCTAAGTTCCAGTCTGGATACCATAAATTTGTATATAGCTAAAGTAAAAGATCAGTTAGGTATTTCTATTGTATTGGATGAAAGTGTTATAATGTCGCATTTGCTTCTGAATTTATCAAACAAATCTTACGAGACTGTTGCTGAAACGATGAAATATATTTCCCAAAATAATCCGGACTTAGTGCGTGCTGAACTGGATGTAATGTTGGAGATCGCCAAACAACTGCGCATTAAAGGAGGTAGAGAGATGGCATTTTATACCTATCAGTATATCTATGATATCACAGGAAGTGAGGTCGCACAAAAGAATATGCTGGAGTTAAAGCAAGGTTATTAAGCACATACTTTGTTGTCAGTTAAAATGGTTATTGTTACAAATTTGTATGATTTTCAAAGATAAGTAATACTCAACCAGGTTGAAGTATAGTGGTATGAATAGAATGGCATTACTTTTATAGGGTATTTGTTGAATAAACATATAAGTTATAGCAAACAAACTTTTATATTAGATTATGCAAAACCAACTAATCATATTTAATGCTGCGGAACTATCTGCTATAGGGTTATCATTAAAAGTGGCCCTATACAGCACGCTGGTTGCTGTTCCGCTGGCTTTGATAGTTGGATATTTAATGGCGCGTAAAAATTTTAGTGGTAAGGCTATTATCGAAAGTATCATTCATCTTCCTTTGGTCATGCCGCCGGTCACAACAGGTTATCTGCTATTATTACTGCTGGGTACACGTGGAATTGCTGGTGAATGGTTATTTTCCACATTTGGTATTAAGCTGGCTTTTACTTTAAATGCAGCTATTATTGCTTCAGTTATTGTATCATTCCCTTTAATTGTAAGATCTGTTCGTACTGCCATGGAGATGATTGATCCGGGACTGGAAGATGCGTCGCGAATATTGGGAGCAGGCCAGCTCAGAACTTTTTTTAAGGTGACCATTCCTCTGGCTCTGCCAGGCATTATTTCAGGAAGCATTTTAGGTTTTGCCCGCTCTTTAGGGGAGTTTGGTGCAACAATAACTTTTGCAGGTAATATAGCAGGTGAAACACGAACCTTACCGTTGGCTATTTATGCATACATGCAGGTTCCAGGCCAGGAGACTGCCACCATGCGATTGGTATTGGTTTCGGTAATTATCTCATTTATAGCTATGACAGGGTCGGAATGGTATATAAAGAAGCAAATTAAGGGTAAACGAAGATAGACTATGATTGAGGTAGATTTTACTTTGAAGCGTGATAACTTTGATGTTAGCATAAAAGAAGACTTTCATGTTGGCATTACGGGTATCTTCGGCCCAAGTGGTTCAGGTAAAACATCCCTGTTACAAGCAATTGCAGGTCTGGCTAAGCCAGAGAATGGCAGGATTTGTATTCAGGGAACCGAGGTATATAATTCAGAAAACGGGGTCAATGTTTCTGTTCAGAAAAGAAATATTGGCTATGTTTTTCAGGAAGGCAGGTTGTTCCCTCATATGACCATTGAAAAAAACCTTCTTTATGGCATGAAACGATATGGATCCAAACATCTGGGTTTCGATCAGGTTGTAGATCTTTTAAATCTCCGCCATTTACTGAAAAGCAAACCTTCAATGGTATCAGGTGGTGAAAGACAGCGAACTGCTTTAGGAAGGGCTCTTTTATCCAACCCTAAAATTCTTTTATTGGATGAACCATTTTCGGCTGTTGATGTACGCCTGAGAAGTCAGATATTACCTTTTTTATTGAAGATTCATCGTAAAGTAAAAATTCCAATCTTGGTTGTCAGTCATGATTTACCTGATTTGCTGAAACTCACCGATCGTTTGTGTCTGGTTCAGGATGGCAGATGCATTGGTCATGCTGATTACCATGATCTTTTACATTCTGTATCAGCCCTTGAGATGTTTGGTAAAAATTCAATTATGAACTCCATTACCATGGAAGTGAAAGATATTGATCCGGATAAAGGATTAACAATTTTGTCAGCCAATGGGGAAGAAAACAGTATTAGAGTAAAGTGCGAGAAAAGTCAACATATTTATAAATTAGGTGAAGAATTGAAGATATTCATCAGTTCTGATGACATTGCATTGTCACGCGAAAAATTGAAAGATGTTACTATTCAAAATCAGTTGCGAGGTAAAATTATTGATATCATTGATAGAGGAGCAACCACTCTCTGTATGGTGGATGTTGGATTTCAACTGGTAGTGGAAATAACAGCCGAGTCGGGTAAGCGAATGTCAATTGAAAAGGAAAGTGTTGTATGGTGTCTTTTCAAATCTGTTGCGATTGATGTGGCAGGATAATATTGAATCATGAAAACTGTACTAAAATTTTTGCTTCATTTCATTCTGTTTGGGTTACTAACCATACTCACGCAAATTGGTGGAATCGTTTATTTGGTCTCACTATTTATTGCCAAAAAAATTAAAAAGAGAGTCTGGTATAAAACTTCGGGCGTCTTTATTCTGACATATACTGTTTTTACCTTTTTGTTTGTTCCTCTTTTTGCATCGTTGAATGGTCGGCAACGTGTTATAAGTACATCAAATGTAGAAGCTGTAAATTTGTTAACCGTATGGCTGAATCGTAATTATGTCACAGTTGATATGAATAAATGTATTTCTGAAGTTTCTTTAGAATTAACTAAGTTAAATCCTGACATAAAATTACGTTATCTGGATGCCTGTTTTCCTTTTTTTGATGGATTTCCACTATTGCCTCATTTAAGTCATAATGATGGCAAAAAGATAGATTTTAGCCTGATTTATGAAGACGGATCAGGAAAGATTATTAACAAAAGTAAATCGAACAGCGGATACGGTGTTTTTGAAGATCCCAACACAAAAGAATATAATCAAGCCAATGTGTGTTTGAAACAAGGATATTTTCAATACGATTTTCCAAAATATCTTACTCTTGGCCAAAAGAATGCTGATTTGCATTTTTCTGAAAAAGGAACTTCAGATTTAATGCAGGCCATACTTTTAAATAGCAGGATTGAAAAGGTTTTTATAGAACCCCATTTAAAGAGTCGATTGGGTATTATTGATTCCAGGGTTCGGTTTCAGGGATGTAGATCGGTCAGGCATGATGACCATATTCACATTCAGATAAAATAATTTTCAGTTTGATTTATTACCGTCTTCGTTATGGTAACGACAGGAGGTTGGCTGACCAATTGGAATAATCACAATTTCTTTTTTACAACTGGGGCAAACATAAATTTCGCAGCCCGTGCAACAAAAACAGTTACTGCAAGTTCGGTCTAAATCATTCTTATCGAACTCTGCATGGCAGTTCTCACAGGTTATTTTCTGTTTGTCATTCATAAGGTAAAGTTACAAAAAAGCACGACCCAGGCAGGATCGTGCTTTTATTTTTAATTTGAGAATCTTTTATTTTTTAATCATACGAACAAATGCACATTCATCATCAAATGTCATTTTAACCAGGTAAACTCCCGGTTTAAGAGCTGAAGCATTCATTTCCACTTCCAGTTCGTTAGATGTATATGCAATAATCATTTCAGTTCCATCTGACGATATAAGACTAATACTCTCTATTTGTCTTGGTTTATCCAGTTCAATAATAAATTGATCTTCTACAGGATTTGGTATTAGCCTGAACTGATTTAGTGAGTAATTACCAATGCCTGTAGATATATCTTTTACGGTAATGATAAATGATTGAGAGACGGTTCCATTTCTACCATCATCTGCAGTTACAGTAATGATGGTTGCTCCATTAGTTTCTGCATTGAATATGGCTATATCTCCTCCTGCATCATACGTAACGATGTTTTGCTTCGACATTGATATTCTGTATGTAAGATTGTCTCCATCCGGATCGCTGAAATAAGAGGATAACAGTAATGTTATATCAGGTGAAGCCGGATTAAGTTCGATGTTTTGTAAAGCAGAAATTACTACTGGTCTGTTATTTTGCTGAACCAATACATCAAAGCTATCATATACCGGTTCCCAGTTATTGTCGGTGCAGGTGATTTCGATATTGGCAATGCCATTACTTATTGGTGTTAAGTGTAATTCATGACCATTATTCAAAACCGGGAAAACAATACTGTTGTCGGATGAGGTGACTGTATAATAAAGCTGATCACCATCAGCATCAACAAAGACATTGTTCAAATCAATTACATCGTTATATGTTGAATAAATGATTTTATTGCCAATCGGGTTAGTAAGATATGGAGGCAGATTATTGAATATATGCAGTTGAACAACTGTAGATACCTCCGGATTTACCGGATCATTGCTTCTGATAACCACTTCTGCTTCATAATGACCTTCACCCAATTCATAAGGTTCGATGCCAGCTAATAATGTGTTACTGTTACCGGCTTCAACAGTTCCATTTTCATGATCAATGGCAATCCAACCCGATTGCGAATTGATAACATTCAGGTAAGTATCCATTATCGTTTCAAAGGCTTGTTTGCTGATATAGGAACTGCTTGTTCCTGCAAAAAGTAAATAATGTATACGTTTTACGTTTTGAAGGTTAGAAACTTTATCTTCATCGTAATTGGTATTGGTGTTGAAAGTATGCGATACGTTTTCATCATTTTCTATTATAATGAGATGATTCACCGATGGATCACCTGAATTATAAACTCTTTTGATGAATCCTTTAAAAGTTTTAACACCTTTTTTCATCGTAATGATTTCACCTTCAGCAACACCTAATCCGTCTGCACCAAGACTTCCTGATGTGTAAAATTCACTTACATTATTCATGTCGGCAACCAGTATAAATAAACCATTTAGTTTAGTGGTGAAGTATTTACCACCAACACCAAAGGCTGCACTTGTTTGAATTGTATTGTTTGAATAATAGATTCGATTAGCATAATTCGTGTTCAGATAGTTACCAACATCATACATGTCACTTCCACCATCACTTATATAATAACTACTTGTTCCACCAGAGAAATCAAAACGGTTTGGAATAATGTTACTAATAGTATACCCATTATTAATTAAACTATCCTTTATGGTTTCCAGTTCCACATTTGATGAATAAATATCGTCCTTGTATCTAACAGCTACATCATAATTTAAAGTATATCCACCCAGTAGATTATCAATTGTGATTGTTTCCGTTGAAAAAGCATCTTCATAACGTTTTTTAATATTAATTGTATCAGGGCTGATATTAATTACCGGTGGATTATATCCATACCCGCTAAGTTGCAAGGTGTCATACTCATTGGCCGTGTTGGACTGTAGTATTAAACAAGCATCATGGTTGCCGGTAGCTAGTGGAGCATACTTTACATTGAGTGTACGATATTCACGCGGAGGAATTGTGTAAATGGTATCATCTACTGTAAAATACTCATGATCTGTGAAGATATTAGAAATCTCCAAATCTTTTGTTCCAGCATTGAAGACTGATGTTGAAATGGTTTTCTCAGTTCCGGTGAAAACATTGCCAAAATATAATGTGTCAGTCAGAAATTGCACTGAAGCAATTCCGGTTACATTTAATTGGGCTTCAACGGTTTTAACCGGATTAACAGGGTCGTTGGTAGTCATTCTAATTTCAGCGTTATACTGGCCTTCCAATAAACCGGCAGCATCGAAACGTACAGCCATAGCATGAGATTGATTTGCACCAATACTGTCGGTTGGGTAATTTTTAACCCATAGCCAGCTGTTTTTATTTGCCAGCCATCTAACCGCGTTTATTCCAAACGCAGTTAACGGATTAGAAGGGAAAATCTGTGTATTCACATTAGAAATAACAATTCTTCCATTTCCAAATTCTTTTACAGCAACCATTACATTTCCATAATTGTCTTTAATGATTGCGTCATTTTCATCTTCGGTTATTATCGAATTGCTATAATCGGTATGATATTGTGTTATTCCATAGGTAATGGGATGATCGGAAATATCGGTGGTTAAACCTCCTGCATAGGAATTTTGTGAAATGGAAATACCAGTGCCTTCAAGTAAGGCATCAAATTGACCATTGTTGTACATTACATCGATAAACAAACCATGACCAGCTTTAACCCATCTTTTTAAAAAATCGGCTCTGTTTGTGTTTAAAGAATAGTTGCCAGAATAGTATAGGACATCCGCATCCAGACTGGTTGTATCCAGATAACTGCTATACTGGGCAGTTGCACCATAACTCAACAAAGTACTAACAAAATTGGAGGCACTGCTACCTTCGTAGCACATTATTGTATGGCCCAATAATTCAACATGATTGGTATCAGCTACCAAGCCTGTAATGGAGTTAAAATGTTCAATTTTGATGGAATCAATCGATAATGAACTTTGGCCTGTATTACTAATGATCAATTCCTGGTCACTTATCTCATAAGAAAATAAATTTTCGGTAATCGACTCTGGCAAAGAAACTACAGGTGGATTAACCGCATTTCCTAATAAAGGTATACTCAACTCAGCTTGATCAGGATCGGAACTGAAGATGGTTAATGTTTCTGTGTAGTACTGAGCAATTGTAGGTGAAAAGTTAATTTTTACCTGAATATTATTACCTGGTTCTATTAAAGTCGTTGTATTAAAACTGGTAACAAAATCTGAATTACTTGTTTGTATATCTGTTACTTCCAGGTTTCGTGTGCCAGTGTTTCTAATAGTAATTAGCAAAGAGTCGGTATAATCGATAAATGTTTTAGGAAAGTAAACATTGCTAACAGTTTCAATATTTTCGATTCCGGTTAAATCCAAACGAAGAGGAATTAGTGTGGCAATATTGTCAGGATCGTTTGTATTTAGCTTTACATCAGCGATGTAGGTGCCTTCCAACATATTTTCAGTATTGATTGAATAATCAAGACCACCTTCGCTGTTACTTTCAACTGATACCCAATTGGTATTAACTGTTATCCAGCTGTGAGACATGGATAAATGCCATTTTAAAGCATTCTCAAACAAAATGGTATTGGGTTCATAACTATATTTTGTTCCTATAAAAACTTCATCACTGACAAACAAAATTTTACCATTATTGTATGTTGTTGCAGCAGCATAAATTTTGTTACTATAATCAATTAACAACGGGGTTGCTTCATTTTCGGTATAAATAGAAGCCAATGCGCTGGTTCCTATGCTATAATTGGTTATTCCGTTTGTAACTGGATGATCGGTTATGGTAGCACTTCCGTAATTGCAGTTATCATTCAATACTGTTATTCCTGTTCCCGAGAAGATAGGCTCGTACATGTATAGTGCCTCATCTCCGTTACCAATTAGCAGACCACCATCGGATATCCATTTTTGTATTTCATTAGCATACATATATAACCAATCAGAGGCATCATCAATAACAAGCACGTCAATGGTGTCAAGTGCTGTGGAATAGTTGTAACTGTTTAATAGCATGGTTCTTGCTCCACTCGCAATTAATTCAGCATTGACATATGAATAATATGACAGATCAAATCCTGAAAATGCAACATTAAGTCCTTTGTAAGTATCAGTAAGTGGTATTTGAATATTATTCGTACCTGTTATGTCCAAACTTTCATCATCACTCAAGGTATAAACTGTGGCTGAATAAAACTCAGGTGTAGTTGATGAAAATTCATCTTTTTTATAGGATGCCTGTACTTCTCCGTTAAACATTAAAATTCCACCATTCCCGTTGCTTAAAGGTATTGCATCATCGAATGTTTCACCACTAATCATTTCTATTCTGATTGTATCAGCAGAAACAGATAGGACAGGAGCTGCATCAACAGTAATGGTTTTTGTTATTGTGTCTGATGAAGTACAATTTTTGGCAATTAGTGTTACGTCGAAGTCTCCAGCCTGCAAGTAACTATGAACAGGATTTTGCTCGCCACTAATCGAATCATCACCAAAATTCCAGATCCATTGATAAGGCTCATTCAGTGATTGATCTTCAAATAAATACTCAAATAAGATTGGAATATTGTTTTTGGGCTGAGCAAAATCGGCAATAACGGGATTTCCATCACCATATTCATCGGATATCCAGGTTATTTCGAAACCTGAACTTGTTACAGATCCATCGGAACTAAATGACAGGAATACTTCACCATTCGTTGTGTTCAATACCTGTGGTAAAGTAATGTTTCCTCTTAATTCTGCAAGTAATGTGGCTGATGCAGAATTACCATCATAGATATTTAAATAATCGCAGCAGCTCTCGGTAGAAAATGATTCTATTGATAGTTGTATAGATTTTGCACAATCCGGCTGTATAAGAAATGTATAATTTTCGCTGTTAGAATAATTACCGCTTGGACCTCCCGAATCATATAGTTTACCACTTGGTAGGGTGGTATTGTTTTGGCTACCCATATTGATGGAGTTAACCACATTGTAGGTTTTGGTAATTGTATCGGTTCCATAACTATTTGTAACGGCCAGCGAAATAGTTTTGATACCGTCTTGGCTGAAAATCAATTGAGGATTCTGTTCCACCGAAGTGGCAGGGTTTCCCCCTTTAAAAGTCCAGCTGTATTGGTCAGGTAAATTTTTAGAATTGTCTGAGAAAGTGATGACTTCTCCTGGAAGTCCCACACTTGGTGTTACCGTAAAATCAGCAATTGGGGCATTGGTGTTGGCTGTAAGAAAAACTGTGTAATCTTCATACTGACCATACCTTGAGGTGGTTTCACCATTGGTTAAAGTTGAATAGCCAGCTAGTTCTGAACCAACTCTCAGTCGAATAGGTGAGTCGTAAATACTTCCACGAGGAATTGTCACAGTGCCTAAATGAGTTACATTGTTGGTTGATTTGTAAATTAATTCAGTCGCGTCAATAAATGCACCGTCTCCATCCAGATCCAGCCAAACATAAACATCTTCGTAGGTTGCTGTATAAGTGTAAATAGTATAAGTACTTCCTTCGGTTAAAATGGCTCTTTTGCTACAACTAAAATCTTCATACCCCATTATTGATCCTTCTGAAGAGTTATACATTTCTGCAAGGGAGAAGTATAAGATTCCTCTCGATCCGGGATATAATGTTCCGGGTGTTGCCGACGGGGGAACCGGACCACCATCATTTGTTACTATTATATAATCTTCTTTAGCTAAAGAGTCTTTCCCAACACAAGCGCCATCTCCTGTTGCAGTTAATGAAACAGTATAGGTGCCTTCAGTTGTAAATTCATAACTTGGATTTGCTTCAGTGCTGAAAAGAGTATTGTCAATGTACCATTCGTAATTTGTTGCCTGGTAACTATTGTTTTCAAAGGTAATACTTACCGGAGCCTGACACGAATATATTTGTGAGGCTGTAAATTCAGCTCTGATTGCACCGTCGAATACATTACCAACCCCCACAGCGTGCCAGGCGTTGGTTACTTCAATTACTTCGTTGGAACATGCTCCGTATAAATCTGTTGCAGCTAAAATAGAGTAGTATCGGGCCGAATAATAACCGGAATAAGGTGTAAGATAAACGGTTAATGTACGGTAGGCAATAGCTTCTGCAGCGTCCATTCCAATTGAATGAACTATGTATTGTTGACCGAGATCGTTCGTTCCGTCTCCTCCTTCACATAATAAATA
Source organism: Carboxylicivirga caseinilyticus (assembly GCF_050589785.1). NCBI lineage: Bacteria > Pseudomonadati > Bacteroidota > Bacteroidia > Marinilabiliales > Marinilabiliaceae > Carboxylicivirga > Carboxylicivirga caseinilyticus. The sequence goes on from NZ_JBNGOX010000001.1 coordinate 156,031, forward strand.
AAACCAGTAATTCTGTACCGATGAATTATAATGAACTCCTCCATTATCATATGATCCGGTATACCAATAATTGCCTTGATACGTATCAGGTAATGAGTAATCGTTTGGATTTTCCATACTTCTGAAAGGAATCCCGTTTACATTGGTTTGTTCACCCATCAGGTAGTTGGCAGTAGCCGGATTGGCATAAAAGTCAATGGCTGTGCCAAATATATCGCTAAAAGACTCGTTAAGCGCACCCGATTCATATTCATATACCAGATCAGCCGTAAAACTGGTTAATCCATGAGTAATTTCATGTCCAACAATTTCAAGGCTTGTAAACGGATAGTATTCCACTCCATCGCCATCGCCGTACGTCATACATTGGCCGTCCCAAAAAGCATTGGCATAGTTATATGAGAAGTGTACATAGCTGTTAATAACATAGCCATTATCATCGATAGAATTACGGTTGAATTTTTCCAGGAAATAATCATAGGTTTTTTCCGATCCGTAATGTGCATCATATGCGGGTCGATCTATAACTACATCCCAAACATTGTCGCCATCGGTAAATTCAGTTGCTGATGAATAACTTGTTCCGTTGTTAAGATTAAAGGTTGATATACCTAACCCTCTGGACGTTTCAGTTAATGTGTATGTGCTTCCGTCGTAATCGGCAGTTATATTAACATTGCCACTGTACTGAGTTTGTGCTGTTCCAATTGCATCGGTATTGTGGATGCGTGATATCCGTTTAACAACCTGCTCATTCTCGGCGCTTATGTAAACATATTCACGAGTTAATGGAGCAAGCGAATAAACATCAACTTTATAGCATAAATACAATTGGTTGTTCACAGGCAGGTAAACCAGTTCTGCAGATGGATAAAGAGATTTATTGTTAGTCCATAGATACTCTTTGGAAGGTGTACTTGTTATAGCTTTTTCAATGGCGTTTGATTCATTGATGTAATTGCGGACCGGGCCATAATCCTGGTTTACAATTTTTCCATTGGCGCTTTTTAAAATGCCGCTTGAAAAGTGTGAGATAAAATACATGCCTTCAACCGGAATGTTATTGTAATAAAGTTGATTTTTAATATGAATCTCACCTTTTGAATCCCGGTTTTTGGCAACCTCCTTTAGTTTATATTTTTCGCCGAGGTTAAGCGCTTGTGTTAAGGTGCTCAGATGGTCAGTAGCTGTCGATTTTAGAATATTGGTATTGAATTCGATATATTCAATTAATTTACTTTCTTCATCTATTTTTAAATGAGTACTACCCGGAACAATTGAATTTGCAGCAGATCCTGAGAATTCCTGACCTGTTAAATTTGCTAATGTTATAAACAGACCAATAATAAGTATAATTCGTTTCATAAAAGTGGATTAAGGCTTGAATTAAATAAATGAAAGTATAAAATTATAGTTAAATTACAAACTTCCTCTTTTGATCCCTCATGTTGAGATATCGTAATTAGTATAAAATGAATTTAAATAAGCACATTTATCAATGTATTGTGTTTGTTTGGTGCTATTTTTGAGATTGTTTATCAAATGTATTTGGTTAAATAGAATTATTGAAAAAAGTTCATTCTATAAAATCATTGTCATTAACGTGTCAAATATTATCTTTACTAAACCTTAATCCACAAAATAATGAATGAGCAACGTGTACCCATTAAACTAGTCAGACGAAGACTAAAGTTTCCACATTACTTTATAACCTATCAGGTTGTTGTAATAATCTTAGTTTTGCTACTTTTGATTATCAAATAGGTATAATCAAAAAATAAATCCAAAATGTACTTGACACAGATTACTGTTTATCCTATAAAGTCGATGGGAGGCGTTCGCATGCAACAATGTGAACTGGATGATTTTGGATTAAAGTATGACAGACGCTGGATGGTGGTTGATACTGAAGGTAATTTTGTTACACAGAGGCAAAATGCACATATGTGCTTCTTTGTAGTTGAATTAGATGAAAAGGGCCTTGAAATAAAAAACCGTCAGTTCCCTGGCTGGAGTTTACATGTTCCTTTCCAGCTTGTTAGTGAACGAACTATGGATGTAAAAGTCTGGAGCGATGTTATTAAGGCCCGGATAGTTGATGAAAACATCGACAGAGAACTAAGCAAAATATTTGAGCATCAGGTTCATTTGGTAATGATGCCTGATGATGCAATTAGGAGGGTAGATACGCGGTATGCACCTGAAGGTTCACAAACAGCTTTCAGTGATGGTTATCCACTTTTAATAATTAGTGAAGAATCGCTTGACTTACTAAATACAAAATTGGATACCAGTGTTGAAATGGAGCGCTTCAGACCTAATCTGGTGATTTCAGGAGGGGAACCTCATACTGAAGATAGGAAGGGCAGGTGGAAAATTGGTGAAGCCCTGTTTGAGGGAGTAAAACCATGTTCACGCTGCGTAATTACTACAATCAACAGAGACACGGCTGAAAAAAGTACCGAACCCTTAAAAACCTTATCAACTTATCGGTTACAAAGAGGGAAGGTGATGTTTGGTATGAATTTGCTACATAAGACCAAAGGAACTGTTAGAGTCGGGGATTCTGTTGAATTTATGGATTGATAATATAAAAAAAAGCTGCTTCGGTTGAGGAAGCAGCTTTATATAATTATCTGTTCAGATTAAGCTTTTTTATTCTTCCAGATCCAGAACCCTGCTCCTGCAATTAATAACAGAATAAGAATCGAACTGATAGCTGCCAACCATTGACCAGTATAAAAACTTTTCGGTTCAAATTTAAATTCAATGGTGTGGCTTCCTTCCGGAATCATTAGACCACGCAGAACGTAATTGGCTCTGAAATGCTCAACTTTATTACCATCGATATATGCATTCCATCCTTTATCGTAATAAACATCGCTAAAAACAGCAATCTGCTTTTGTGGTGTGTTTGTTTCGAAAATCAATTTATTTGGCGCATAACTCATTAGATTAATGCTGCCCTGAATAGAATCTGCCGAATAACCATTCACCTGATCTGTAAAACGTTCATCAACAACAGCAGTCGTATGTAGGTTAACACCACCAATTGCTGCAATTTCTTCATCAGCATTGGCAACTATTTTTACTTTATTCACAAACCATGCATTACCCATGTAAGATGGGTTAAAAACGGGTGCAGCTCCCGGATTATAAATGATATACTTGGTATTCATCATATTCAGGATTGGCATGTTTTCCAACTCCTCTTCCAATTCACCAATGGTTTGAGCCTTTTGCAATGTTTGCATCAAGGTTTGCCAGTTGTTATAGATATATCGGTCATATAAGTCCTGATAACGGCGTAATTTGGCACCGTGGAACCCACCAACAGATTTGTGCCAATAAGGTGTAAAACCATCCTTAAATGGATCGCGATAGATTGGAAATACACGATAATACAAATCCTGATCTTTTAAAATTGCTTCATCGGCTTTTGACTTGGCAAATTCTTCTTTTGCTTTGGTCTTGGATTCGAATTTATCGTTGTTTAAGTAACGCTTATCAACTCCCCATAAGTCAATGAAGATAAGAATGGCAAATCCCCAGATAATGTAACGAGAAGCCAGTTTATTTTGTGAATAAAGCCATAAAGAAGCAGAACCAATAAGAATAAAGATAAACGATCGCCAGGCATCAGAAGTCATTAAATACTGACGTGCTGCAATAAGATTATCCTGCAGTAATTTATACATCATTGCCTGATCGCCACCTTGTTTTATTTGAGCAGAGATAGCATCTGCTTCCTGAGGACTTAGAAAATCATAAATTCCAAAAATGCTCGGAATCAATGCAAAGAGTAGACTGATACCTCCGGTTAATCCGAAAGCAATTAAAAACCATTTGCTATCCTGTTTAATTAATTCCGGCTTTTCTATAACCGTTTTCAAGCCCAGAAATCCCAGAACAGGCATGGTAAACGATGCAATTACCAATGCCATTTCAACGGTTCTGAATTTATTGTATAGAGGGAAATTATAGAACATGAAGTGATTAAATGCTTCAAAGTTTTTTCCCCATGCCAGCATTATTGATAAAATAGTTGCAGCAATCAGCCACCACTTCTCTTTTCCTTTGTAATAAAACGCTCCAATAAAGAATAAGAAGCAAATAAGAGCTCCGGCATAAACCGGCCCACTTGTAAATACCCGACCACCCCAATATTGGCTCGATTGGCCAACATATTCTTTTAACCGATTGTCGACATTTTCCATTGCGCCTTCATTGGTTGCCAAAGGTTCTGATGCACCACCTACAATGTTTGGAATCATTAATGTAAGTGTCTCGTGCAATCCATAGCTCCAGCTGAAAGCATAATCAATATCCAAACCGGAATGCTCTTTTTCGCCATCTTTGGCGCTTAATTCAGAAGCTCCTCTGATGGATTCTTTACCGTATTCGTAGGTTGTAATCAGGTTTGTGACATTGGGCAAAATAGCCAGTAAGGCAGCTAAACCCAGAACAGCTGAAGTTTGAGTAAATGCTTTCAGGGCTTTTTCTCTGATGGCATAAATTAGCTTTGCTATTATGATGACCAGCACCATTAAAGCAAGATAGTACGTTATCTGCACATGATTGTAGGCTATTTCCATACCGAGAGCTACCGTAGTAATTAAACCACCCAGCCATTTATTACGGTTATAGGCATATAAAATACCCGCAACCACTGGCGCCATCAGGGCGATGGCATATGTTTTGGTGATATGTCCGGCAATAATTATGATGAGGTTATATGACCCAAAAGCAAAAGCAATGGCACCTACAACGCTCAGCCAGTTATCAATACGAAGGCTTAACAATAAAAGATAAAAGCCCAGCATATACAGAAATACAATAGCAACTGTTTCGTAAGGCAGGTTTAATCGCGTGAAACGATTCAGGTAACTAAAAAGATTTTTTGAAGAATCGCCTCTGATCTGATAAGCTGGCATTCCACCAAACATGGAATTGGTCCACATTGATTTTTCTCCGCTTTGCTTTTCAAAATCAACCAGTTCTTTCGACATGCCAATGGCATGAGAGTTATCGAGTTGAGGTAATTTTTTACCTTCCAGTACGGGGGTAAAATAAGATACGCTAAGAACAATGAAAATAAGAATGGCACCTAAGTAGGGTAGTAGGGCTTTTATTCTGTCAATCATGATTTTATTTTTTATTTGACGTGAAAATACACATACTAATTGTAAACAAAAAGAGTATAGGTATTTCAGTTGATCGAAAACAAAAACCCGCTAATCTATATCAGCGGGTTAGTTATATGCTAAAAGGTGTATTTACTTTTAGAAATCAGAACTTATGCAAGTTTCTTGAATAGTTCTTTCATGCTTACTTTTTCGGCAATTATACCTCGAAGTTCTGATATTTTAACACGTTCCTGTTCCATTGTATCGCGGTAACGGATGGTAACAGTATCGTCTTCCAGTGATTGGTGATCTACAGTCACACAGTAAGGAGTACCAATGGCATCCTGACGGCGGTAACGCTTACCGATACTGTCTTTTTCATCGTACTGGCAGTTGAAATCAAATTTCAGATCATCAATGATTGCACGCGCTTTTTCTGGCAGACCATCTTTCTTCACCAATGGCATTACGGCTAATTTAACCGGAGCCAAAACAGGAGGAAGATTAAGAACCACACGGGTTTCTTTTTTACCATCTTTTCCTTCCACTTCTTCTTCGTTGTATGCACCCGCCATAATACTCAGGAACATACGGTCAACACCAATCGAAGTCTCAACCACATAAGGTACATAGCTCTTATTTAATTCAGGATCGAAATATTGAATCTTTTTACCAGAATACTCCTGGTGTTGCGATAAATCAAAGTCGGTACGAGAGTGAATACCTTCCACTTCTTTAAACCCGAAAGGCATTTTAAACTCAACATCAGTAGCAGCATTAGCATAGTGAGCCAGCTTATCGTGATCGTGGAAACGATATTTTTCATCGCCCATTCCCAATGATTTGTGCCACTTCATACGAAAGTCTTTCCAGAATTCGAACCATTTCATTTCTTCACCCGGACGAACAAAGAATTGCATTTCCATTTGTTCGAATTCGCGCATGCGGAAGATGAACTGACGGGCAACGATCTCGTTACGGAAAGCTTTACCAATTTGAGCAATACCAAATGGTAACTTCATACGTCCTGTTTTCTGTACGTTTAGGTAGTTTACAAAAATACCCTGAGCCGTTTCAGGACGTAAATATATTTTTTGAGCTCCATCTGCCGTTGAACCCATCTCAGTTGAGAACATCAGGTTAAACTGACGCACATCAGTCCAGTTTTTTGTACCTGAGATAGGACAGGCAATTTCATAATCAATAATAATCTGACGAAGTTCTTCCAGGTCATTATCGTTTAAAGCCTTGGCAAAACGACCATGAACGGTATTAATCTTTTCCTGGTTAGCTAAAACCCGTGGATTTGTTTCAAGAAATTGTTTCTCATCAAAAGAATCGCCGAAGCGTTTTTTTGCTTTCTCAACTTCTTTATTGATTTTTTCTTCAAATTTCTGAATCAGATCTTCAATTAAAACATCAGCGCGATAACGTTTTTTACTGTCTTTATTGTCAATCAAAGGATCGTTGAATGCATCCACGTGTCCTGAAGCTTTCCAGGTTGTAGGGTGCATAAAAATGGCAGCATCAATACCTACTACATTCTCGTGTAAAAGTACCATTGAGTCCCACCAGTATTTTTTGATGTTATTCTTTAATTCAACACCGTTCTGGCCGTAATCATATACCGCACCTAATCCATCATACACTTCACTGGATTGAAAAACAAATCCATATTCTTTACAATGTGCAACCAGTTTCTTAAAAACGTCTTCTTGAGCCATATGTCTGTATTGTGTTTTTTAGCAAAAATGCAAAAATAGTTGATTTTTGATTATCTCCGAACTTTCAGCTCAACTCTTTACAATTAAGCCAGTAAATGTTAAATCAAGATTATTCATCAAATAGTAAAGGATAACCCTGTCTTTTATTTCGAAAATTTATTATATTATAAAACAACCATCTTAATTCTTTTAGGTTATTAACTAAAATAATAGGGAATGAAAACAACATTTACTTTGTACTTTTTAGTGGTATTTACGGTTGCTTCCGTTGCAGAAAATCCATTTAAAAAAGAAAAACGCCATCATGCAAAATTTAAAGTGGCAACAACTCTGAAGGCAGCAGTTGCTACCGAGAATCCAATGGGAATGACTACCTATAACTGGAGTGGGACTGATTGGTTCGACCCTTCGGTTTATACTTTCACTTATAATGCGGAAGGTCTGCTTGAGACCAGTTTTAATGATTATAATAAAATGATTTATGCCTATGACGTTAGTGGGCAGGTTACAAGTGTTAAAACCCAATATTGGGATGGCTCTATGTGGATTAACTCCAATGAAGAAAGATATACCTATGATTCTGAAGGTAATGAGACGGAGAATGGATGGTATAGTTGGAGTGGAAGTGATTGGGTTTTAGAGTGGGGTTACCGAAATGTTTATGAATACGAGAATGGTGAACAAATATCAGTCATCTCTTCGCATTACAATTCAGGCACGATGACCTGGGAGGAAGACTGGGGATGGAAAGACGAATATGTTAGAGATGTGCAAGACCGATTAATTAGCGAGAAATATTACGATAGGGTAGGTGGTGCATGGGTTCTTGAATATTCCTCTGATTACTATTATGACGCCCAGGGAAGAGTGGAATATAGTATTGAATTAGAAGGAGGTAGTTCTATGTCAATGAAATTTGTTTATATGTACGATGCTCAGGATGTATTAATAGAAGCCAATGTCTACGAAGTTGACGGAGAGATTGAAACACTTCTAGGCAGATATACAAGTGTGGTATGGGCTATCTGGAACCCTGATGGTTTTACTCAAGATAGTTATATCGAATCGGTAATACTTCAAGTATGGGATGCAGACGGAGGTGTTTTTGTCAATGCTGAAAAGGAAGAAGGCGATATGCATGGCTATACAGGTACCGGAACTCCACCTGTGTTCACCAGTACTTATTCCGAATGGAACGGAAGTAGTTGGGATTATGTGTCACGCGAAACAAGATATGATGGTAATTATGACAATTACATGGAAGAAGAGTATATTGCTGGTAATTGGTATGTTACCAGTGAATACCGCGATAATTCAACTTATTGGCGTTATTTTTATGCTTCATATGATGGCTCTGGAAATATTCTAAGTGGATCTCATGACGAAACAATATTTGATGCTTTTGGTGCAGAAATTGAGAGTTTTAATAAAACAAATGACGGTACCGGCTGGGTGCAGATTTATGGTAGTAAAACTATTATTACCTACGAAGGTGCTACTCCCAAAGTATTAGAAAAGATTTATCAGAGTTGGGATGGAGATACAGAAATGTATGTGAATTATATGCGCGAAGTATATGATTATACTGCTACAAACCTTGATTTATTAGCCAAAGAAGGAATCAAAATTTATCCTACTGCATTTAAAAACAATGTAGCTGTACAGTCGGCTTACTCAGGAAAAGTTATGGTATATAATTTAGCAGGAGCCAAAGTTATTGAAAAGCCGATTAACTCCGGTGTAAATTCTATTGATGGAGCAAAATTAGAAAGTGGAATATATATTATTAAAGTAGTTACGAGTCAGGGACAAAATGTTCAAAAAGTCATAAAACAATAAATGCTAAAGAGCTGTCAGCAATGGCAGCTCTTTTTTTTTTGAGTAATGAAAATTATTTATCAAAAAAATTACTCAAATCTGTCTTTTGTCTGATAAATGCCTTATATTTTGATGTAATATCCTGGATTTAATGTATTTATTGACTAAACTTTTACCCATGAAACGGTCTGTTCTTCTGTTTTTCGGGCTGGCCTTTATGGCAGTTACCTTCGCAGAAAAGCCTCTTTCGAAAAAAAATTCACACAAAAAGCCTCAAACTTCTATTTTCTTAAAAACCGCCACTGAGGTTTATCAGCCCTTATATGTGATTACAGATTGCTGGGACGGCAATACTTGGGGAGGTCCAGTAACAACCAATTACACTTATAATGAATATGGATTTCTTTGGATTTCAGAATCAGAATATGAGAGGATAACTTATACCTATGGAGATGATAATAAACTATTGGATAAGATAAAAGAATCGTTTGTCGAAACTGATTGGGTTAATGATTATAAGTATTCATATACCTATGATGATTATGGAGTTTTATGCCAGAAGTGTATTTATTATTGGGATGGCACAGATTGGGTTTTGTCGGATGGTAGTTGGGTTGAACGGTTTTATGATGCATACGGTAATCTTACTGGTGAAATCAGTTATTACTACGATTTTCCAGATGGTTGGATCGAGATATATGGTTACAAAACAGAATATGTATATGTTGATGGATTATTAACAGAACAAACAGAATATGACAGATACAATGGTGAATGGATTGCAAGTTGGAAGTATGATTGGACGTATAATGATTTTAACCTGTTAAATGGAGGCTTCGAGTATTATTTTGATGGTTCCCGTTTTAATCTTACTGGCAGATACGTTGATGTTAGTTGGTATTTTTGGAATCCTGAAGGACATGTTCAAAGTAGTTATGTTGAATCTTATACCTATCAAACCTATAATGGACCTGCATTCCCCCACGAAGAACCCGAAAACGATTCTTATTACGAAGACATCGAACGATTAGTGGCTACCTATCCCGATGGCGATGGAGGTGGCACACCACCAACTACAATTGAGACCTATCAGACTTACAATGAAGGGTGGAACAATGATTTCAGATGGACATGGTTACAGATGCAGGATTATGAAAGTGAATTGGATGAGATATGGAGTCAGTCAACCTGGTTGAAGTATTATTACACCATGGACTATCAAACCAATTTATTAAAATACAATATTACAGAATCATACAGCTACGGTGTATTATCCAGAGCCACAAAGGAATCAGAAATGTTTGATGGTTTTGGAAATACAACAGAAACCAAAACAGAAACTAAAAGTGGTGACGGAGATTGGATACAAAAAGAAGGAGAGAAATGGATTTATAGTTATGATGGAGGAAGTTCAAAGATATTGAGTAAGACCTATCAAGACTGGGATGATGAGGCATTGGTGTATGTTAATGATATTAGGGAGAGATTTTTTTATTATTCAACCAATTTGGATCATTTGTCGATTGAAAATGTAGTTATCTACCCAACCGTATTCAACTGCAATTTATTTATTAAGTCTGATGTAGCTGGCAAAATGAGTTTATATAGTATGGGTGGAGCTAGGTTGCTCGAAAGACCAGTATTTTCTGGCATTAATCTGATAAGTTGCTGCGAATTGAATAAGGGACTCTACATGATAAAAGTTTCAACGAAAAAAGGAGATAGATCATACAAAGTGATTAAGCAATAAAGAAAAAGGCAGCATTAAGCTGCCTTTTGTTATACTAACAATACAATCCAAATTAGGGCAGTTGTAAGCAAAATAAACAATATCAATGATTTACAGTGATTTATTTTATTTTGATACATTCTATTTTTGTATCCGCAGTCAAAATTATTCTCTTTGATTTGCTTCACATCAAGTTAAGTTTAAGGTTTTTTCTTCATCATTCACCTGCATTAACCACTTCAACCCATTTTCCGGGTTTTCGTGCTGCAACAGTATTATCGTACATGGCTTCACAGCTAACAGCAGGTAAATAATATTTACCTGTATATCCGGCATTTAAGATAATAACAAATTTCTTCGAATAGCCTTTCATCAGGTTAAAATACGAATAAACTCTGTCATCACGATAATCACGGTAATCAGGAATGTCAGCTTCGTGAGCGCTCTTGATATCTTCCATTCGTGTGTTACGAATTTCCCATCCGGATGGAAATATCTGAGTTAAAGCCAGATTCTCAATATTACCTTTAGTACCCGGATTCTTCACACTCACTTCAGCAATAAAGTCAGTGCCCTGTTCCAGTCTTGTAACATCAACGGCATTACCCGAAAGATCTTTATAAACCACGTTAATTTGTAAATTAGACGACAAGGATGTGCTATCTCCTGCTGCAGGAATACCATCCATTATTACTCTTGCAAATAATACACCTTGCGACTTATTTTTAATATTGATTTCTCCTTTCAGGTTGCTTGTGTTTAGCTCTGTCTGATAGATAGAAAGCTCAGATTCAACTTTGGCTCCTTTTTGATTTGCTCCTTCCCATTCAAAACTGATGTTTTTGCTTACGCCTGATAAACCGGCATATTTACTGATTGCCAATAAGGAATAGGCTGTTGTTTGAGTACTCATCCATTGCTGACTTGATAAGGCTTTTGATAATTTCATTACCAAATCCGCTGCATCTGACTGACGATCGAGTAAAACCAATGTTTCAATTACCATAGCCATATCACGTTCGTTAGATCCATAGCTGTAGTAACGGTCGTACTCGGTAAAATCATCCATTGATGCATTATTCACCAGTTCGTTTGCAACATTTTTATGACCCGCTAAAGCATAGGCTGCAGCAAGTCTCCAACGTGCCTGCAGACTTAAATAGCTTTGATTGCGCATACGGTTCATGGCACTTAACTCAGGTTCGCCAGCTAATGCAAGGGTATATAAACGATAAGCCTGTGCCAGATCTCGTCCGCGATATAGTTTGTTAGGACTCCATTGGCGTGCCTGTGTACGTTGATACTTGATCCATTTGTTTTTAAATCCAACCGGGAGCTGATAACCTTTCTTTTCTGCTTCAAGCAGGAAGTGACCTGCATAGGTTGTGCCCCAGTCGTTTGATTCATTACTACCCGGCCAATAGCTTAGACCACCGTCAGGACGGACAAAACCTGCCAGTCGATTGATACCACCACGAATATTTCGGGCTGTTATTTCTTCAAACTGATCTCCGCTCTCAATTAAATCGCTCAGGAATAACTGAGGGAAAGCACCTGAAGTTGTCTGTTCAACACATCCATGAGGATAAGATACAAGGTATTTCAATCGTCGTCCAAAATCGATTGGAGGGATAGAAGATACCTCAAGTGAAGCATGGTTAGTGCCTTTTATTCCTGGTAAGGTAAATTCCAGTTTTTGAGACTGACCTTTTTCAATCTGAACTTTAGAAACCGTTGTGATTCGAGGGTTTGGATTACGAACCTCCAGTTCAATTTCATCCATAGCTTCTTCGCCGGATGCACTGGCCATTACCTTTACTTTACCAACGCCAATGGTTGGTTTAACTTTCACTTTAAAGATAGCTATTTCCTCTCCTATCTGATTAAAATTGATGGTTTGAGAATTTTCGCCAATAACGGTAAGTAAATCATTAGATTCAACTTTTACTTTAACCGTTTTGATACCCTCCTTCATGGCAAATACTGTTACCGGAAGGTCAACTTCTTCGTCAGGGCCCAGTACACGAGGAAGAGTGGCAAGAACCATCAATGGATTCCGAACAGGTGTTGTTTTTTCAGCATCACCATATGCATTTTCTGTTGAAGCAATCACCATAGTGCGAACAGAACCAATATAACGGGGCATCATAAATGTATGCTCTTCGGTATTACCCGGTTTAAGGGAATAAGGGCCAAAGAACTTAACAACCGGCTTAAAGCGGTTAGCCTTATTGCCGCCTTTTTTAGCCGACATATCATCATCTCCACCCAGACTGAACATTTGTTCGATATGACCTCCGTATGCTCCAATAACCTGATCGTATAAATCCCAGGATTTAACTCCCAGAGCTTCCTTGGCAAAGAAATAATCCCAGGGTTGTGGTGTTTTAAAACGGGTCAAATCCAATAAACCATCTTCAACCATGGCCAGTGTGTAGCTCATAGCTTGTCCGTTTTGCTCGCTTACTTTGATAGTCACTTTTTGCTCAGGACGTAACTCATCCGGCATATCAATCACTGGACTTAAGTGTGTACGTGGATCTTCAGCCATCAATGGAATAACACCATATAATCTGATAGGCAGGTTATTGACTGATTGTGAGTGAGGTTGCAACAAGGTAATTGAAACATATGCGTTAGGAGTCATCTCTTCAGTAACGTCGAAACTGAAGGAGGTGCTTCCTTCCTGTGGATCAACCCACCAGCTTTTCATCACTGAATTTCCGTTCTCGATGCATACCAGAGCTCTGCCGGCTGCTGAGGATGGGAAAGTAATCGTAGCTTGTTCTCCAACATTGTATTTCTGTTTGTCGGATGAAAAGCTTAGCATGGCAGCCGAAGAGGCGTCTTTATTCTGGCGTTTGCCGGCCCATCCGGGCCAGTCGACATAGACTGTTTTACCGGTAGCATGACCATTTTTATCGTCAACCACTCTGATAAGATAACGGCCCCATTCGGGATACTTAATTTTGAAGGTAAATTGACCATCACCGTTAACGGTGCTTACTTTACCACTTGATATTATATTCTGATGACGTGATCCGATGTATTTTGCCAGATTATCCTGTGATGATTCCCACCACCAGCGCCAGCTAACCTTGTAAACATAGTACGACAAATTCTTTACACTTACCGGTTTACCATCGGCATCCAGTGTTGCAACTCGTATAATATGAGCAGTATCGGTTAAAAGCATGTTTCGCTTATCACCTTTTGGTGTTTTGATACCTACAAATACTGGATAAGGTGCATAAGGTATGGTAAATCGATCCACACTGAAATCACCACTTTTCTCAAATACACGGGTCATAAAGGAAGCCTTTAACATTCCAGGTGCTGCATCTTTCACATCAATGGATGCATCAATAAGAGCTTTACCACTGGCATCCAGTTCACTGTCAAAAACAGTATATTCTTCTGATTCGAATGATCGAGCAGGATCGTCAAAGACATAATCCTGATATGTTTTAAACTGGGTACGAGTTTGATTCAAAGTAACCGAAACATCAGCTTTAAGGTTGCGGGCTACTGCGCCATGAAGCCAGTTTACTTCCATTTCGGTATTCATTGCTTCACCCGGGCTTAAGCGTTCTTTCCCAAAGTCAAGCTTTATTTTCAGGCGGTTAGGCTTAACTGTTTCTATTCTTAGTCCTTTCTCAAACTTACTGCCACCAACATTTATTCTTGCCGTCCAGTAGCCTGTTGGAGCATCATCCGGTGTGGCAGTTTTAAATGAAAATAATGTGCGGTTCTGAAGATTGCTAACCTGCTTATTTATGATTTGTCCATGAGGATTTAACAGTTCAAAAACAATAGGGTGTTCTGCAGGAAGAGCCTCACCTTTATTTTGCAGAATGAAGGATACAAACAAAGTATCGCCCGGTCGCCAAACTCCGCGCTCTCCATAGATAAAGCCTTTCATCCCTTTTTGAACATGCTGACCGTTAATGTCAAAGCGGCTGTATGAAAGTGAATTACCTTCCACAAGCTTCAGATAGCCTCGTTGATCGTTACTTTTGACAACAACCAGGAAAGGCTGATTTTCAATTTGGATTTTTGCAAGGCCATTGGCATCTGTTTTTAACAAACCCATTACCTTACTTTGGTAGTTGAGTATTTCAACATCAGCATTGGCAATAGGCTGCGCAGTTCTCAGGTCTGTAACAGCAATAACAATTTCTTTACTGTTTCCTTTTTTGGCAATTACACCAATATTAGATGCCAGTATATTTTTGGCAATTAATTTATTACTGTAATACGAATCGGTACAAGGGTCTTCACGATCCCTCCAGTTATAGTCGTAATCTTCGTAATCATCCCAGTAAGAACTGTAGTAGCTGTCCGGGCTATCCCAATAGGCCTTATCAGCCTCTGTAATTTCGTTTTCTTCTTCCTTGATAACCGTTTCTTGTTCATTCTCACCTTCGCTACACGGATAGAAACTGTGTTTCTTTTTCATATTCAGTTCAATCCGGTAAATTGCACCCGGTTCAGTCTGAATTAAATCTGTCAGGTTAAGTGAAAAGATATTCCATTCAGCTAAATTCAATGAACGGTCTTTATCCAGGCGGATGGTTTTTTTGAGAATTAAACGGCCAGCTCTTTTTAACTGATTATTTCCACTTAAGTCGTTAACCTGCAAAAAATGAGCTACGTTGGATTCATAAATCTTGATAATACGAACTTCAACCGCTTTAAGACTAACTGCTTTAAAAGGAAATATTAAACCATCAGAATTGGGTAAGATATTCCCGTTTCCGATCAAACTGATATTAGGTTTGGGAGTTTCAAACAATAACTCATATCTCGATTCTTCACTAAGAGGATAGGAGAGGCTATTTTTTATTCCTGGATGAACAACGACTTCTTTTTTACCGGATAATCGATAAGGTGGGTATACCTTTAAGCGATTGTTATCGATTTCATATTTTAAATCTGCAACATTTCCTAAACTTACCAGTCCGGATACGTTTTGCTTACTATCCAAAGGGTCGGAAAACATAACAACAATGTGTTGTTCAGGATGCATCATTACCTTGGTAGAGATAACTTTAAAATCATTCAGTGAAGGAATATCTATTTCTTCTTTTGATTGTTTATCAACATTAATAGAAGATCCATCCATGGCAAGAATAAGTAATCCCTGCTGTTGTTTGCGAATAACATTTTTGATTGTAAACTGATGAGATTTTTCACTGGCAACATGAGACCACTCTATTTCCAGTTCTTTACCATCCTGGCTAGCTTTAAGTATTTTTTCGACTTCAGCATTATCAGCATTATCTGCAAGTGTAATTTTACCTTTAAAGGTATTTTTCTCCAGTTCTTCGGCACTTAAAGGCTCTAATCCGGTTGAAACCAATCGATAATTTTGCTTGATGGTTGCAAATGAAAATTCGAAATCATCTTTTTCTTCTTCAAACAATTTTGGCAGATTGACCTTCACTCCATATTCAGTTCCTGAAGGAAGTCTGTTCTCGGGAACAAATTGTAAGGTGTAGCTGTCAAGCCACTCTAATTTACCTTTGATGGCAGGTTTAAAAGTCACTAATTTGGAATCGGCTTCCTGCCCGCCTTCAATTCCATCAATTTTGGATGAAAACTGAATTTGTATAACACCTTCATTGGAAATAATTCCGGAAGTGAATGCACTTACTTTTTCGTTGTATACAACCTCTTTAACAGTACTTTTTTCTTTGTCGGATTGACATGAGTTGGCGGTTAATATCATCAAAGCGATGATAATGTAACCCAGCATGGATTGTTTGAACATTCTGGTTAAGTCTAAAAATTTATCTAAAATAATAATTATCGGTAATAATTAGATGTCAATCATAAAATTAAAGCCAACCGAAAGATGCTTTTGCATAGACATTGTTAAAGTTAAATGATGTTAAAGTACATATAATATCGCACGCGATATAAAATATCAGATTATATTTGTATCGCGAACGATATAAATTAAACTTTAGAATTAATGAAAAATCAACTTATCAATTCAACTTGCATAAAGACAAATAATTGGCAAAACGTTTTCAGAATTTTGCTTGGATCATTTATGGTATATGCCGGTACGGGCCATCTTTTATGGTTGAGAAGTGAATTTGTGGCACAGGTTCCAACCTGGTTACCTTTAAATACTGATTTTGTGGTATTGGCTTCAGGTATAGTAGAAATTATTCTTGGGTTATCGATGATCTTCTCGGGTAAATATAAAATCATAGCCGGTTTAGCACTAGGTGTATTTTATGTGCTGATTTTCCCTGGAAATATTTCTCAGTACATTAATCAGATTGATGCCTTTGGATTGGATACAGACCGTGCGCGATTTATTCGTCTGTTTTTTCAGCCAGTATTAATTATCTGGGCTTTATGGTCAACCGGAGTGTTTTGTGCAATGTTTAATAAGAACAGGCAATAGTTGCAAGCCAGTAATCATAGTTTTTACACAACAAATGGTAGCATATGACTAATAGCTATCAGCCAAAAAAATTAAATATGAGTCAGTTTTATCATTTTGAAGCGAAGAGTTTGCAAGGCAAACCCGTTTCTATGGAAGAATATAAAGGGAAAACAGTTTTAGTGGTGAACACTGCCAGTAAATGTGGCTTAACACCTCAGTTCGAAGGATTGGAGAGCATGTATAAGAAGTACAAGGATAAAGGTCTGGTAATTTTAGGTTTTCCTTGTAATCAGTTTGCAAACCAAGAGCCGGGTGATGAAAAATCTATTTCGGAAGGATGCATGATTAACTATGGAGTTACCTTTCCAATGTTCTCAAAAATAGATGTTAATGGAGATGATGCTCATCCGCTTTATAAATATCTGAAAAGTGAATTGAAAGGAACATTTGGCAACAAGATCAAATGGAATTTTACAAAGTTTTTAGTTGATAAAAATGGTAAGCCTTTAAAGCGATTTGCTCCCACAACAAAGCCGGAAAAGATTGAGAAATATCTGGATGACATTCTTAATTAATGAAAATGAATAGGCAGGAGGCTAAAAAAATTGCAACTTTGTGATTTAGTCTCCTGCGATATAATTATGAAATACGATCAGTTAAAACTCGAAAATCAACTTTGTTTCCCTGTTTATGCAGCGTCGCGATTGATAACACGGGAATATCAACCCTACCTGGATGAGTTGGAAATAACCTATCCTCAATACCTGGTGTTAATGATTTTATGGGAAAAGGATGAAATGCCTGTTAATGATATTGCCAAGAAGCTGATATTAAATACCAATACCATTACTCCCTTGTTAAAGCGAATGGAGACTCAGGGATTGGTTAATCGTGAAAGGTCAAAGGAAGATGAGCGTAAAGTAATCGTGAAACTTACAGAAATAGGAAACGAGTTAAAAGAAAAAGCAGTATTGATTCCTGAGAGGCTGGCATCCCAGTTATTAGAAGGACCTATGGGAGTTGAAGAACTTATTCGACTCAAAGAAGACTTAGGTAAGATCATTAATCATTTATTGAGGAAGTAGTATTTTCAGCTGCGCGAATACCTAACTGACATGAATAAAAAACTGCTTTTCATTCTGCTTTCCATCATTCTTTATTGGGTGCTTATCAGGTTTGTTCCATACGGAAGTCTGATGCTTTATCCCATTACATTGCTGGTTACTATTTTTCATGAAACAGGTCATGCCTTGTTTGCGCTGATTACAGGAGGAAGTGTTCATGGAATACAAATAAATAATGATGGCTCGGGTTACGCAATGGTTGCCGGAGGTTGGGCTATACTGGTTATACCGGGCGGATACATTGGAAGTGCACTTTGGGGTAATCTGATATTGTTTGTCGCTTTGTATAAAGAGAAGTATATTAAATGGGTTTTGTATTTGATAATGGCTGTTTTGACATTCAGCGCAATTGTGTGGTTTAACAGCATTGGATCAACCGTTTTATTGTTGGTGTTTGCAGCACTTTTCTTCTGGTTGTCGAAGGCTTCCAAAACAATTCAGGTATACACTTTACTGGCTATTGGAGCCACCACATTGTTTTACATTTTCCTGGATTTTAACGGTGGACCTTCATCCGATTTAGCTCAGTTTACAAAGTTGCTCCCTTTTTTGCCTCAGTTTGTATGGGCTGTTGCTTGGTTGGTTGCGGTTTCATACATTACCTATTTAACGATTAGGAGAAGCTGGAAATAATTAAATATTACAAGGCTGAACACACATCAACTTGTCGCTTCAATCTGTTTACTTTCCTATGCTCTGTTACTATCTTTGTAGTTGAGAAGTTATTTGATTGTATGAGTCATTGTAACGGCAATGGTTGGGTTGTTTGATCTGGTGTATCGTTTGTGAATCAGTCTAAACTTGCTTAAGACAATTGCGATGATACTTGTTTCAACAGATGTTGCATTTTACTTTAAAAATGAGACAATGACAGCATTTTATATTTTCACAGGCCTTGTACTTTTTGGTATATTCTTTGCCTTTTTCTATCTGAAAAAGCATCAGCATCACACAGGTGAACACGATTAAGTTTGTTTACTTTAACAGGAACAGGGCATCTGAAAAATGCCTTGTTTGGTTTTTATAAAAACTATAAAAATTCAGATTGATTTCGAATAGATACTGGCCGAACACTTGCAAGGATTTCCGCAAACGGGACAGTCATACCCTTTTAAAATGCTCTCTTCTTTCCAATAGTCAGCAATTTCATATTCCAATTTAAAATCTAATTGATCTAAGATATTTTTGATTGCCTGATCATCATTGTGTTTCCAGATGATTGTTTTAATTGTTTGTACTTTCAATTGCTTCAGTTGAATACAGGCATCTCCAAATATATTAGTCCCTAAGCCTTTTTGGCGGAAATGTTTATGAATAGCCAATGTTTTAATGATGCCTGTTTTTGAATCATTTTCTTGATCAGCATATGAAAAATAAAAGCCTGCGATTGTATTTTGTTGAGTGGCAACCCTCAGAATTGAGTGATTGACAAAAAGATATTCGCTAAAAGAATTAAAATATCCATTGCCAAATTCATCGTCACATATTGTTTTGATTACAGGAATATCGTTTGGATTTGCATCCCGGATAATGAATTCAGACATCTCGATTGGATTATTCTTTCGAATAAAAGTAAAAAAAATCTCCCATTGACCAACGGGAGATTTTGTAGAAGTATATTTACTTCATCTTATATTTGCCAACACCCGAACCATTTGGATTGATGTAATCATCGGGCATTGCCATTGGTACGAATGGATTATCTCCTGTATTAATCACCTGAATAATCATTAGGTCGGGCCAGTAATACGACTCTTTACCAACTTCTTTTCCTTCTTCGTTATACCAATACCCGTCTATCAATTCGTAGTTGCTGTTTCGGGCGACCAATTTACGCACCTGCGACCATTTTTGATCTTTGGTATTCATTGAATAATGGAAAACTATCCAGGCGTCGGAATTAACCCAGGTTTCTGGATAAATACCATCTTTACCCAGCAAATCGGTGTTCCATTTCATTTTTAATTTACAGTCGAGTAGTTCTGGTAGCATCAAAAATCCGAAATAATCATACTTTTTAATGACTTGTTCCCAAAATTCAGGTCCTTCACCCTTGTAAACCATTGTTTTATAATGTTCCATTTCAGCAAAGGCAGGATCCCCAAATATGGCATTGATAAGATAACCATCGAATAACTGGGCCTGATAGTTAAAACCCCATTCGTCAACACCGGTTAATAGGGTGTTTGATTTAAGTTCAGCCTGAT
Organism: Carboxylicivirga caseinilyticus; assembly: GCF_050589785.1. Lineage (NCBI taxonomy): Bacteria > Pseudomonadati > Bacteroidota > Bacteroidia > Marinilabiliales > Marinilabiliaceae > Carboxylicivirga > Carboxylicivirga caseinilyticus. The sequence goes on from NZ_JBNGOX010000001.1 coordinate 176,162, forward strand.
TGGGAATTGGTTGAATTTCATTCTTTTCACAGGCAAAGAATAGCATTAAGAGAACAAAAATAGCGGCAAAATAATTGAATTTTTTCATGACGTTTTGATTTAAAAAGATATGGATCAAAGTTCGTCACAAGAATGTTTCGCAGCTGTTGAATAATGTTGCAATACATGTTAAAATTGTTGCATCTATTAGACAAATAGTGCTTTGCAAATCAAATGTTTCGTTTCTTATAATTGGCGAGGTTCACTCCAATATCTTTAGCTATTTCGTTAAAGCGGGGGTGGCTGTATAAACTTTGGAAATTGGGTTTGATAATGATAAAAGGTAAGTCGAGGTGTTTGTATTGATAAGCAAATTCGATATAATCCATTGCTCCTTCAGGATCACCAACAAAAAGATGAACCATTGCTATGATAGAAGGATTGGAACAATACAGTTTTTCACCGGATGTGGTTTTATCTAACCAAAAACGGATGCTGTTATGAAAGGATTCGGTTTGGTAGTATTTAACCAGTTCGGGGTTGCCAATAATGCGGTGCAATTCGCTCCATGCCTCAATGGCCTTGGCTGTATCGCCCATCATATAATAGGCATATCCAAGTCCATCCCAGGCAAATCCGTAATCGCTGAACATTTTAATGGCATTTTGGTATTGTTCAATGGCTTCAGTATATCTTCCGGCTAATACGTAGGCATTTGCCACCGTACTTAATGTTCGGGGATTCAGAGGATCCAGCTCTTCAGCTTTTTTGGCCATTTCAATACATTTATCCAATTCTCCTTTTACCGAATAGTAATAATGTAAGGCTATGTATCCGGTTGAATTATTGGGGTTTAACCGTAATCCCTTATCAACCATTTCTTTCATGCCTTCCCAATTGTAATCGAATTTACCCAGAATATTACCTTTAGTGATGTATGCTTCGGCTAAAGATCCGTCTATTTCGATGGCTTTATCCAGCGCCTTGTCAATGGCGGCTCTGCCGTTTTGCCTGTTTTTAAGTTTCTCGTCATTGTTTCGAATAAACTTATTCAGGCTGATATAACATTCTGCCAATAAGCTGTAGGCAGGAGCATAACCCGAATCAATGGTCATCGATTGCTCAAGAAACTCGATGGCATCTCTGATTGATTGAGGTTTTTGAGTCAGCCATAAATGATGTGCTTTCAGGTAAAGATCGTAAACCCTTGGGTTTATTTGCGGAGCTTTTTTTGAATCATCAACAACCAGTTTCATTTCATTGGCAATGGCATTCGATATGTCGTTCGAAAGATGAATCATGTTCAGTGAACTTTCTTCATATTTATTGGCTCATAAATGTTTTTCCTTAGGAAATGGTTCTATCAACTGAACTGTAACGCGCATACTGTCACCATTGTAAACAATGGAGCCTTCCAGCAGAAGGTTAACGCCCAGCTGTTCTGCAATTTTGGAGTAGGGCATTACAGAATCCTGAAACATCATAGCTGAGCCTCTGGATATGACCCGCAGACTTTTAATTTTTGATAATTCCAGAATAATTGCATCGGTAAGGCCAACAGCAATGTGCTCGCGTTGAGCATTCTCCGAAAGATCCAACAACGGCATAACTGCAATGGATCGGTCTGATAATGAAGCTGCCTGAATAGATGTATTGCTATTCTTACGAATCAGAAATAGAAACAGAACAACGATAAATATTAAAACAAGAGGTAATGCAATCTTAAGTACATTATTAACTTTACCTTTTACCGGTTTTTCTGTTGATGCTTCTTTTTCAGGAACTATTTTTTGATATTCACCAGGGGCATAACCATAATGATCGTGGAAGCATTTATTAAAGTATGAAGGGCTGCTGAATCCAACTTTAAAAGCCACCTCCGAAACCGTATAACGATCTTCCTGTAGCAGCTTTAAAGCTTCTTCGAGTCGTATGTTTCTGATGATCTGATTGGCCGAATGATTGGAAATGGATTTTAGTTTTCTGAAAAGTTGAGAGCGACTCAAACCCATAGCATGAGCGAGGTCGGCAACCCCAAATGAATCATCTTCAAGATGATCAAGAATGATTGCTTTTACTTTGTTTAAAAACTTATCATCAGGCATATTTTCCCGTACACTTTCAACCTTACTCAAATTACAACTTTTTTAATTAAAAAGTAAGATCATTTTGAAATCAAAGGAAAACCCTGTTTTATTTAATATGGTTCTGAATAGTTTTACTGGCTGAAACGGGTTGTATCCCGATCGGGCATAAAAATCCCCAATACCTATAAGTGATTAACGTATGTGTATTGGGGATGGAGTTTTTTTATTTAAGGTATCAGAATTTGATATCAAATTTCCAGTGAGTTGCCAGCTTCACAGCTTCTTCTTTTGTTAACTGTATGACAGCTCCATGTTTTGGTGAAGTAAAATTGGTGGTTTTCATTTCACCTTCGTTGAAGTGACCTGAATCGCTAAAAGTGTTGAAGTCTGTTGTTTCGCAAAATCCAAAGTTGTGAGGATTAATGCTATAGATATCATACATCAAAACCCATTTATCTTCGCCAATACGTTTCCACATATTGGGTGCTTCGCATGAACCTGGTTCCAAATCAATCCATTCGTCACTGTATACATAACCACTGTTTATGCTATTTGAAAAGGCGTGTTTTATTCCGATTGGTCTTTCTTGTGCCACATAGGTCATACAGAACCTTCCATCGGGCATTGGGCAAATATCGGCATCTAATACCTGTACTTCCGGATTCGGATAATCAAACAATAATTTAGGCAACGTTGTAATTTCAGTGAAATCGTCGTTGGTATAGGCATAGTACAGTTTGGTTAGCCCGTGACCCATACGCATCGTAAAATACAGCATCATTTTATCAGTTGCTTCATCGTAAATGGTTTGCGGAGCCCAGGCACAACCAACATCTTCTAATTCAGGAAATACCTTATCAAGGTGTATATTACTGTGTGTCCAGTTGATAAGATCGAATGATTTCATCAGAACAAAACCACGATTGTTCCCCCAGTCATACTCTTCCTGTGGTCTTTCCCACTGAGTGTCGCGATATCCGGCTTCCTTTGCAAATATGTGCAAATCAGTCATAGCTACGTAAAAGGCTCCATCCTTGCCACGGGTTATATGTGGGTCGCGAATTCCTTTTTGATCAGCAATGGTATCACCTCCAACAACAGGTTGCCCGTTATTGATATCAGTGAATGTATAACCATCGGTGCTTAGGGCAAAATGTAAACTGTGTGTATTGTCTTTAAAATAAGTAAGTAAATATGCTTTCATGGCATCTTCTGTACTCTTTGACGAGCCTGTCTGACCGCATCCAAATACGAAAAGTGTCAATCCTATTAAAAATGCATTCGCTATCCGGGTATTTTTCATCACAAGGTGGATTTTATAGTTATGTTGTTTTGAAATTTGCGTTCAGGCAAAAATAGCATATGAATATAACTGATTGATGATTATGAAAGTGTTTTTACTGTCAATCATTCGGTAAATTCTGACATTAATCCACCATAATATTATAAGCTCCCTTGATGATTATTTTATCAACATTTGGATTTTCTATCACCTCCACATAATCTTTTGTGATTCTACCTTCTTGTAAATGAATTTTTTGAAATAAATAACTACTATCCGTTTCCTGCTCAAGGGAAAGAATGTAGCTTTGATCATCTGCCTGAATAACAGCATCGACCGGCAGTGCTGAAACGGTATCTGAGCTTAGAATAATTTCTCCTTCAACATATTGGTTGTTGATGTATTTATTGAGATATTCAGCCTCGATACTTGCATAACATTCAATAGATTTTGAATCCGGATCTACTGTTTTTCCAACAAAATCAAGATTGGCAAAGGCAATTTCCTGTAGGTTTCCACTGGCGTGAAATTCAACTTTTTGTCCTTTATGAACAGATGCAATATCTTTCTCGAAGACAATGAGCTGCAAACGTAACTGCTCGTTATCAACAATGGAAGTCAGGTCTTCCTGTTGATCAGTGTACTCTCCAACCACTGCTTTGATATCAGTTATAAATCCTTTGATAGGTGCGGTAATCGTATAGGATGTATACAATGAACCTTTGGCGATTCGATCTACATTCAGACCAATGTTTTCAAGCTTCATTTTTATCGCATTGTTCATTGCCAGTTCTGATTGATAGGCACTTTGAGCTGTAACAAATTCTTTTTCTGTTCCGATGTTTTCTTTATATAACAGACTAACCCGGTTGAAATCGACCTTTAATTGATTAAGTCGGGCACTCGATTCAGCAAATTCTTTTTGCAAATCGATAAATGGATTTCCACCAATCACAAACAAAGGATCACCTTTTTTAACTTCCTGACCAACATTAACCTTTATTTGCTGAACAATACCTTCAACAGGCAGTCCAACCTTTGCCCAACCATTGGTACTGGGTTTGATATAACCTGAAAAATAGAGTTTAGCAGGAAAGGCAATTTGAGCAATGGTCCCAAGCTCCATTTGTTCCGCTTCGAACTGTTGTTTACTTATTTCAATCAGATTGTTGTCTGTGGATTCCTCTTCTGTTTTTGTATGATTACATGAGCTGATAAAAAGAGAAATAAGAAGGATATATGCTGTTGCTTTCATATGATTAGTAGTTAGAGTAATATTTCATTTCAAGACTGATTCGGTTATAGTTAAATACATTTTCGAAGAAGTTCATTTGAATATTAATAGCTTCTTCGAGGTTGGCGGATAATTCATAAAAACTAACACCGCCCAGCTGGTATGCCTTCAAAGCTGTTCGCATCATTTCATCAGCTAAGGGCTTTTCAACCTGATTGTAATTATCAATCAGCGTGGCATATCTTTTTTGTTCTCCATTCATCTTCTCCAGTTCATTTCTGATCAGGTCCATTTGATTTGAGAATCTCAGTGATTGTGATTGTTCTGTTAGTTTGGCTGCCTTTATATTGGCAGAATGATTTCCAAAGAATAAAGGGATAGCTAATCCTACTTCAAAACCCTGATAATTCTGAGCATTCTCATATGAATTTGACCCAATAAAATAATTGAACGTGATATCGGGGAGCATCTTGTTTTTTTCAACTTTTACCAACGATTGAGCATGCTGATTTTGGAGCTCATACCATTTAAAAAGCAGGAGAGAATCACTAACCGATATGGTAGAAACGACCAACTCTGAACTTACAGGTATAGTAAAATCTTCGTTGTAATTCATCACCACTTTTAACCGTTTCAATGTATTATTGATGGATAAGTTCAGGTTATTCTCAGTTACCATTGCCCTGTTTTTCTTTGCTTTGATATTCAGCAAATCCAATTGGCTGATATCCTTAACTTCATATCGCCGTTCATTGAACTGTTCCAGTTTAATTAAAACCGAATCGAGTTGCCTGTAAATATTCAATTGACTTTGCAGCATCTGAAGTTCGTAATAAAGCAACGACAATTCTTTTTGAAGTGTGCTTTTCTGAATTGACATTTCTGTTTCGGCAATATCAACTTCCAGCCTGCGCATTTTACCTTGAGATACATACAATCCCGGAAAATCAATGCGTTGCTCAACACCCCAGACTTTTAGAGGATAACCATTCTCGGCTATGTTATTTTCATCGGTGCTATACGCTATGGTTGTTTTGTCGGGCGAGAAGGCTGTTCCCTTCATCACGTTGGCCTTTTCCACTTCCAGCTCGCTAGCTTTGACTTGTTTGTTGTTATTGATGGCAATTTCAATAATCTGATCCAGTTTCAATTCCTGTTTTTGTGCCGATAATGAAGTGGAGGACAGCAACATTAAACCAATAAGAACAGCTGTTCCTTTTGAACGTATCACCTTAAACGGGAAGAATTGTATTCTTTCGACATTATAAAAAATCTCGAACAAAAGGGGAAGAGCAATCAGGGTCAAAAGGGTAGAGGTGATAAGTCCACCAATAACTACAGTTGCCAATGGTCGCTGAACTTCAGCACCCGCACCTGTTGAGATAGCCATTGGCAGAAAACCCATGGCGGCTGCTCCGGCGGTTAATAAAACAGGCCGCAACCTGTCTTTTGTACCTCTGACAATAATATTTTTGATGTTACCACCATTCTCATGCAGAAGCTCTTTCAGATGTTCGATTAAAACAATTCCGTTTAACACGGCTATACCAAACAAGGCAATAAAACCAACACCTGCCGAAACACTAAAAGGCATTCCCCGAAGCCATAGCAAGAAAACTCCCCCTACAGTTGCTAATGGAATAGCCGTAAAAATCATTATTGCATCTTTCAATGATTTGAAGGCAAAATGCAGGAAAATAAAAATCAGCAGGAGTGATACAGGAACCGCCAGCATCAAACGGTTGGTAGCATTTTGAAGGTTTTCAAACTGTCCTCCGTATTCGATGTAATTGCCGGGTGTTAATTTAATATTCTGATCAATCAGAATCTGAATATCTTCAATCACCGATTGTAAATCGCGGTTTCGCACATTGACAGCCACAACTACACGTCGGCGCGTATTCTCGCGCGAGATCTTGGCCGGACCTTTGGTGTATTCAATGTCGGCAAGCTCTGCGAGGGGTATCTGATGTCCCGATGAGACAGGAACCATCAAACGACGAATATCAGCTATATCGGTACGACTTTGGTCTTGCAGTCGAACCACCATATCAAAGCGTTTTTCACCCTCGAAAACAACTCCTGAAATCTGACCGCCAAAAGCCGTTGATAAATAGGCATTAAGGGTAGCAATGTCGACACCGTAATAGGCTATCTTATCCCGTTTGTAATCCACCTTAATCTGTGGCAGACCTGTGGTTTTTTCGAGAATAATATCTCCTGCACCAGGTACATCAGCAATCAGTTTTTTTATTTCATTGGCTTTTTCGTTGATATAATCCAGGTCTTCACCGTAAATTTTAATTGCAATATCGGATCGAACACCGGTAATAAGCTCATTAAAACGCATTTCAATGGGTTGGGTAAATTCGTATTCTATTCCGGGAATGATAGATAGCGCTTCTTTGAATTTCTCAGCCAGTTCTTCTTTATCACTTGCAGCAACCCAATCACTTTTTGGATTGAGTTTGATAATCATATCCACCTCTTCCATCGACATGGGGTCGGTTGGTACTTCAGCGGCTCCAATACGTGAAACAATCTGATCCACTTCATCAGGAAACTCTTTCATGAGTATTTGCTCCATTCGGGTGGTGGTTTCAACTGTTTTGGATAAAGATGTACCGGTTTTCAAAACGGGTTGAATCACAAAGTCTCCTTCATCCAGAGTAGGTACAAACTCACCGCCAATTCGGGTAAAAATAACCCCGGTTGCAATCAATGAAAGAATCGCTAATCCCAGTACAATTTTTTTGTTTCGGCAAGCCCAAAGTATAGAAGGCTCATAGGCTATATGTAGCCTTTTCATCAAACGTTTTGAAATCGTTTTCTTGTTCTCATCCACCGGTTTTAGAAATAATGATGATGCTACCGGTAACCAGGTTAATCCCATTATCATGGCTCCGATGATGGCAAATGAGAAGGCCAATGCCATTGGGTGGAACATCTTACCTTCAACACCTTGAAGCGACAGGATAGGAATAAAAACAATCAGAATAATGATTTGTCCAAAGATGGCTGATTTCATCATTTTGGAAGCACCTTCATTGGCAATCTGATCCATTTGCTTTTGTCTTTCATCACTGTTTGATAGATTGGTGCCCAGAAGATTCATCTTCAGGGCTATGTATTCCACAATGATGACTGCGCCATCAATGATGATACCAAAGTCAAGAGCTCCCAGGCTCATCAGGTTGGCATCTATTCCAAAGATGTACATCATTGAAATGGTGAAGAAAAGCGCCAGAGGAATCATGGAAGCAATCACCAACGCTGATCGCCAGTTACCCAACAAAAGAATAACAGTGAATAGAACAATGATGGCTCCCAGAATAAGGTTTTCGGCCACGGTTGTTGAAGTCTTTCCGATTAATTCGCCACGTTCCAGAATTGGATTGATAAATACACCTTCGGGTAAACCGCCCTGTATTTCTTCCACACGATCATGTACAGCTTTAATTACTTCTTTTGAATCGGCATTCTTCAGCATCATTATCTGCCCCAGAATGGTTTCTCCTTTACCATTAGCTGTGATGGCACCAAAACGGTTGGCATAGCCAAAATGAACTTTTGCAACATCTTTAATCAGAACAGGGTGACCAGCCTTATTGGCGATCACAATTTTTTCAATGTCAGGTATGGATTTTACCTGTCCATCACCACGGATAAAGTAACTCTGATTGGTTTTTTCGATGTAAGCACCTCCGGAAATGCTGTTATTGGATTCGAGAGCATTGAAGACTTCCATCAAGGTGAGATCCATACTTTTCAGCAATGATGGATTAATGGCTACCTCATATTGTTTAAGATAACCACCCCAGCTGTTCACTTCAACAACACCGTTAATTCCCGACAAGCGTCGTTTTACTATCCAGTCCTGAATTGTTCTCAGATCCATGGGAGAGTAGCGATCTTCATAACCGGGTTTTACATCCAGAATATATTGGTAAATCTCTCCCAGTCCGGTTGAAATAGGTCCCATATCAGGAGCTCCGTATGCTTCGGGTATGTTGGTTGCTGCTACTTTAATTTTCTCGGCAATCAATTGGCGGGGCAGATAAGTGCCTAATTTATCTTCAAATACAACCGTAACCAATGAAATACCAAATTTGGATACTGAACGTATCTCTTCAACACCCGGCAGGTTCGCCATCTCCATTTCAACAGGCGCTGTAATAAACTGCTCTATTTCCTGAGTTGAAAGATTTCCGGAAGTAGTAATGATCTGAACCTGATTATTGGTAATATCAGGCACCGTCCCTACAGGAATTTTTAGTACTGAAAACAAGCCAAAGCCAACAACAGTTAGGGTAAAAAGGATGACAATAAGTTTGTTTTTAACGCTGAAATCAATGATTTTTTCCAACATTTCTTACGGTTTAGGTTGTTCATATTAATAAATTGCCAGGTGATTAAGGTGCTTATGAGTTATCATTATAACCTTTTACATCTATGTAATACAAGTGGTAATCGCGGTAAAGCCTATTTATTCAATAGGGTTAATCTTTAATAACAATGGTCATTCACTATTGTTTTGATTCTTCTTTCACAGTCTAAATCTTTATCTGTTTGTTTGTCAATTTATTTGTAAGTGGCAATGTGATAGTAAAGCAACTTCCTTCATTTTCTTTACTTCTAATGCTTATGGATCCGTCATTATATTTTATAAAATCAGACGATAGTAGTAATCCTAAACCAGAACCTTTCTCATTATCAGTTCCTATTCTACTCGTATTCTGATCGATCTTAAACAGTTGTTCAATCAGTGATTCATCCATTCCAATTCCATTATCCTCAATAGCTAAACTGGCTGTTGAATCGGTTTCCTTACCTGAGATTGTAATAGATCCTCCTTTGGGAGTGTATTTAATAGCATTGCTAAACAGGTTTGAAATGACAACACCAATGGTTTTTTGATCAACCAAAACAATAATATTGTCATCTAAATTAAGTTTAACATTGATGGTTTTTAAATATGCAGCATTTAAATATGGAGATATGCTTTGTTCAACGATATCTTTAAGTTTTGTGGGTTGCTTTTCTATTCTAATTCCATTCATTTGTGATGAAGCCCAATATAGCAGGTTGTTGAGATATGCCAACGTTGATACGGTAGCTTCTTCGATAATATTTATTCTTGCCTCAATGTCTTTCTTATTGTAATCGTTGAGGTTTATCTTTAGTTCTTCCATTAAGCTGACAACACTGGAAAACGGGCTTCTTAAATCGTGAGCAATAATGGAAAAGAACTTGTTTTTTGATTGATCTGTTTCTTCCAGTCTCTTCAAAGCAACGTCTAATTGTTGGTTAATTTCATTAAGTCGCTTATTCTGTTTCTGGGTTTTATCTTTCTCAATAACTAAATTTCTTTGTAAGTAAAATTCGTTAAATCGTTTGTTTTCATTGGAAATGCTTAAGATGATAATTCCAATAAAAACAGTCACGAGACCTGCAACTTCGGCAAAGTGATATGTGTCGAATCGTAACATTGAATAAATAAGGGTGACAACTGCCAGTATCGCACCCACTGTACCAAACAATAAAATAGATCTGTATCCTTTAATAAAGAAATGTGAGGCAATTATAAATAAGATACAAGAAATAATACCTTTAAAATTGTAGTTCGGACCCACTACAACTAGTCCAAATCCCATTAATAACAGACCTATACAATGAATGTTATTGATAGAAACAACCAACTGAATATTGTTTCTAAGTTTCGATATGGTAACAATAAGAATTAAGGTACATGTTAAGATTCCCGGAAGCCTTAGTACTGCAAATTGGGGTACATTCCAAATATAAAAATCTCCAATAATATAAAAGATAAATACCAGATACATAAAAGGTATAAGAATCCTGTTATACCTTAATATGGATTGATGCAACTCCATTTTGTATTCATAATCCAATTTTTCATTATGAAGTACATCAGTTTTTAATTTTAATAACTGAAGGAGTCTCATACAGAATATATTTTGTGTACAGGTTATTAGTGTTTCTGCTATATTTAGCCTATTGAAGCACCACAACTAATTTAGCAAATTTAGTCGATATTTTTGATTACTGTTTTTCTTTTGATAATGATCAATTATGATTATGAAATAACGTTTCAATCTTATTGACTATTTGTTACAAATGCTATTTTTTTACTGTCGGGCGACCACGAAGGCACATTCATTGTTCCCTGACCTCCATAAATGTATGCAATGACTTTTGGAGTGCCTCCTTCATAAGGCATTAAACGGATCAGGCAATGTTTGTAAAATGGATGATCACCGGGATCAATGTCTTTTGGGAAGGAAATAAATACAATCCATTTCATATCGGGACTGACATGAGGAAACCAGTCATTGTATTCATCATGTGTCAGTTGAACCTTGTTTTTGCCGTCTGGGTCCATTCGCCAAAGTTTCATTTTACCTGTACGGGAAGAATTAAAGAAGATATATTTACCATCCGGGCTGAATTCTGAACCATCATCCAGTGTTTTTTGATTGGTTAATTGTTTTTCCTTTCCTGTTCTCACGTTCACTGAGTATATGTCGTACTGACCATTTCGATCACCGGTAAAAATCATGGATTTCTTATCTGGAGACCAACCGTGCAGATACGAAGCCCCAACACCTTCTTTCGTCACCTTTACCGGAACTGAATCGCCTTTCGCTGGCAGATAATAAATGCTGGAAGCCCATCCGTCGTCATTATTATGATGGCTGATGCCAAGTAATTCACCGTCGAAGGTCAATACATGATCGTTGTTATTATTGTTGGCAAAACCAGTATTCAATGGTTCAATCAAATTATCTTCAAGATCATAAGTAAACAGCAAACCTTTTGAATTATAAATCAGTTTTTCACCATCGGGAGTCCAGTTTGGTGCCTGAATGGAGTGAGCCGAATAGTAAAGGACCTGTCTTAAACCGGTTTCAATATTCAAAAGCTCAAGGTTACTTCCGATGTATTCACTGTAGGCTGTAATGTTTTCTGGAGCCGGCTTTATAATTCGTACATTACGATAAGAAGCTGCTTCAATAACTTCGGTATTATGTGAACACATAAACAAGCCAACATAAACCTCTTTATCAAGTTCCAGCTCTTCAATTTGAACGGTAGTAAATTCTTCTCCAAAACGTGCCGTTGACATGATGAACAGGTTGCCTCGTCGTTCGAGTTGAATAACATCCGGTGCCTCATCCGGTGATTGTACTTCTTCAGTGTCATTTCCTGGTGCCCGACGGTATTGTAACGAGGTGAGTCCGTCGCCATGAACAGTAGCGCTTACATGTGCAGAATTACTGTTGAGGTTATTGCGGACCGACCAACCTGTTTTGCGGTGGGGATCAACTCCATCTCCTAAAAAGTTCACTTCGGCACGAAGGATAAAATCGCCTTGCAAGGTGGTCCATAAATATTGAAAATGATCGTTTGTTGACCACATGTTTTCACCAGAGCCAGCAATTATATACAACTGTTTATCAGCTCTGTATTGAGCAATCCCTTTGTTTTTATCAATGCCGATATCTGTATGATTATCGAATAGACCGATTTTATTTTGAGCAAGCATAACGACGGGATTTACTAAGAGACTTAGTATTACAAACAAAACAGCTGATTTCATTGGATTCAGTTATATGATTTTGTCTAAATTACTGAAATTTATTGAGGTAACTTATAGCAGTGTTAGAATTATTTCCTTGGACAGATGTAGGTGTGCACGTATTTTTAAGTAGGATATAATATGAATTTTATATGGACTAATACATTAAAAACTTGGTATACTTTCCTTTCTTATTGTTTGGCGTTTAAAAGGTGGGTTAAAATTTTATTCCAGCACTTATTGAAAAACGGTCATAATCACCTATTGCCATATCATATTTTAAATACCAACTATTACTAAATGCTATTGGGAATTCATACATTGCACCTATCATTGGAGCAAAAAGGTTTAGATTACCACTTTTGTATGAAGTAAGGTTGGAATATCCCATCATAACATCATATTCAGTTACATAACAAGTGCCCATTCCGAGTAAAATAGATGTACGTCTAAAAGCTTTATAGCCAAGGTACATTTCGATGCAAGTCGCACTAACATCCCATTCAACATGAGTACTCCTACTTCCGTCTATACCTGTGTCTTCATGTTGATCTTTCGGAGCAAAAGAAAAGTCTAACCCGATAATAAATCGCTCATTATATTCATAAAGAAAACCCAAATCAATTGCACCTTTTGTATAATTATCATGCTCGCCTTGAAATGAATTGACACCTAGACCTAAATCAAATCCGCCTTGATGTTCAATTCTTGAATTATGATTTTCTTCATCGGGTTGGCAATAAGCAATTTGAAAACTGCAAAGCGTAACAATTAATATAGCTAGGTTTTTCATTAGATTTTTTATTTAAATAATAAGATCGCATTAAGATAATCATATTATTTATTCTTTACCAACTACCTCCTGCACCACCACCACTAAAACCTCCCCCGCCGAAACCACCACCAAAACCGCCAAAGCCTCCGCCAAAACCACTTCCTGAAGCTGCGGCGTAGAGAACAATATGTGGAGAATAGGTGTATAGGCCAGTTGAAGAATCGTATGATTTATTAATATCTAATTTTAACAGTGCATTTAATGCAAATAAAGAAACGTTTACTCCTCCCAGATACTTTTTGTTTTTTCTTAGTGAGAATTGAAGAGATTCTGTAAACGAAATTAAAAAGCTAATCATAAAATAAACAACCGTAGAGGAAACCAGGCAAGCTATTAGCATGCCAATTATACCATAATAAATATAACCAACACCTGTTATTAAGAGCACTAGTAACAGCAAATATGAAAGAATTATGAGAAAAAACGGATCGATCATTTCCCAAAATAGTTTGTACCTGCTACGGCCATTTAATAAATAGCAAAACATTTGGTTATCGATCTTATCGGAGTATTTGAAGAGATTGCCTTTCGAAATGGAGTTATATCGTTTGATTAACGCCTTGAATTTAGAATATTTCTTATTGAAACGTTGCTCCATTAACTCGACCTGATCAATTAAATTTTTCTCATCATAGGCTTCTTTAACATAGAAATGTGAATACTGCTCAGAAACCTGGCGATTTTTAACATAGAATAGATAAAAAGTTGGAAGCATTAACAGAATTAAAGCAAGTATATAAATCACTTCTTTGGGAAAGAGTTTTTCAATAAAATCTTTGATTTTACTTTTTTTTAGAGTAAGAAGCAATTGAATCAATGGCCTTATCAAGACCTTCATAGAATTCATTTTGCTTTAAGTGAGGTAATAGATCAGAGTTGATTATTTGCTGAGCATCATTATTGGCAACAACATTTTCCAGTCCTGTGCCAACCGCAATATATACTTCACCTTTTTCATTGGGATATTTGGGTTTTATCATTATTAAAATGCCATTGTCTTTGTATTTCTGACCAACACCCCACTGATTGGCAAGCCTATGAGTAAACACCGAAGGTTTTAATCCTTCCAGATTTTTAACTGTTACAATAGCAATTTGCATTGAACCTGAATACTCAATTTCCTTTACTTTCTTTTCTAACAATTCAATTTGATCTTCCTGAAGCAAATAGGCATAATCGTTTATAAAATGGTCAGGAGTTGGTCTGTCAAAAATGGAATTGGCATAAAGATTACCAATAGAAAATAATAAAAGACAAGAAAGGATATACTTAGTTATTATAGAATGAAATTTCATCGGATAATTCGTTTATGTCGTTTTTTTCAATAGGAAAGAATTCAATTAATTTATCGCCAATTTTTTGTATGGCCTGAATTATTCCGATATCAAACTCTCCTTTTTTAAAATGATTAAGAATATCAGCAACTTCATTTTGCCAATAATCATCCGATGTAACTTCATTAATTCCCTGGTCGCCTATTATGGCAACTTTCTTATCATCTAAAGCAAGATAGATTAACACTCCGTTTCTTCGTTCCGTTTCATGCATTTGAAGTACATGAAACACTTCCGTTGCTCGGTTAATTAATTCTGTTTCACAATGATTTTCAATATGAACTCTTATCTCACCACTGGTTTTGCATTCAGATTCATGTATAGCGTTTTGAATAGCAATCTTTTGCTGCTTATTGAAGAATTTAACAGGGTTCATTTTTTGTATGAGTGATAGGTTTATTGTTGATTAATCAGTATAAATCTATCTAACATATTTTTACTTTCCAAACAAGTTAAGTCAATTGGCTTAAATAATCATTAAGAGAATTGTTATTGCGTAAATTACTCAGTTCTACCTAATGCGGACTTTGTATTAAATGTCACTTCATTCTTTTTATCCTTATTGATTATTACAAGATATCTGAATTGATCATCTTCTTTTTGCTTGCTTTTTGTTTTCAGCTCAATGGTTTTTCGTTCGTAGGGTTTTAATGTTGGAATGGTTCCTGTTGCAACTTCAATCATCTCTTTGTTATTGGATAAAAACACTTTAACAGACGCTTTAGCTGAGTTTACCTGTCCGAAATTTTCTATATCAATACTCATACCTGAATCGCTGTAAACTGGTTTACGTGCCGATAAAGCAGCCTCTATGTTTTCAACACCGGGTAGTTTGCTGTATCCAAATAATAGCTTTCCTTGTTTGTCTTTACCTAATAGTTTTCCTGCAAAGTTATCATCAGAAAAGCCATTGCCCTGACCATCAAATGTAAGGATGGCACCATCGTTAAGTGGCTGAATATTTTTGAGTTTACAACCCATGCCAATATCAATCACTTCAGGAGCACCAAAACGCACCGATTCAAGGTCAATATCAGTATTTGGATCAAATCCTTTTTCAGTCTGAATCAACAGTTTGATTTCCTTTGTTTTTGTTGTAATTGGTTTTTTATTTTGAACCGTTAATAATTTGCCAACCGATAAAGGAATCGTGATAAGCTTGGAGCTGTGATTATCATTGGGGAGATCCATATATTTTAGCGTATCAATCACTGCAAAATTGGCTTGCGCTGCTCTTCCATATTCGTCCTGCATTACTTTGATGCGTTCGTATTTGAACCAGTCTTCCTTGGTTCCATCAGCATAACTTGCAATACCCGGCAAATAAGCTTCACCCGAATCAACTTTCCAATGAATACCATCTTTCGATCGCAGATACCAGGCAATACGTCCTAACCAATCGTTCACTATCAGATGATATTGCACGTTGGTTTTCCAGATCAAAGGATCTTCAAAGCGACCGTCAACGGGAGGGTAGACTCTCGAATCAGTAATCTGATTCCATGCCGAAAGACCATCTTTACTCACCCATACGCCTCCACCACGGCAAATCATAATAAAAGATCCATCTTCTCTTTTGGCAAAAGTAAGGTTGGATAAGCCTTCTATAATTCCCCTATCGCGCGTATCAAATGTAAATTCTTTGCGCTCCCATGGACCGTTGATATCATCTGAAATATAATATCCACCAATCACATAAATCACATATTTACCACTATTGGTGATGTACCACTCAGGGTTATGTCCTTTACCAATCTCCTGAACCACTTTGAAAGGTCCGCATGAATGATCAGAAACCGCATGTACCACATTGGAATTTCCCCATTCCATGTGTCCCCTTGGAGAATTTTCTGCCCAACGACAAACAAATAAATGGTACTTGCCATCCGGACCTAATCGGGTATTGCCACCCCAGTAGCTCCATTCATCTTCTTCGATACCATTGGCAGTGTCACGAGGTATGACACAATCGGCACCCCATGTTGCAGTTGTCATGCCTCCAAGATGGGGCATAGGAAGAAAGCGATCCATAAAACGACCACCTAAAACCAGCTTTTCCCATCCATCAGGACGTTTTCTTTCTGTTACCTGAGAATGTACAAATGTGGCACTCAAGGTAAGTGCCAAAGTGAAGAAGAAGATTGCTTTATTCATTTAATCCGGAATTAATTGTCTGAATTTTCTGATGTACTGTAAAAATGTTTATTAAATATCAACTTACATAGTGTTTTGATAAAAAAAGAGTGAATCAGAAACAAACTGATCAGTATTTATTTACAGTTTTGTATAAACTAACTTTAAATGATAAAAATATACTTCAAAAAACACCAGGGAGTTAATAAAAACTAAATTTGCATTCTCAGCTAAAACATTTAAAAGCTCTAAATCCTTTAAAAGAGTAGTAATTGCTAACAAATTACAATGTTTTTGAATTTTAATCCCATAAGATTCATCACGACAAAATAAACAAACCTATGGCTCGACTCAAATTTCCATATCTCAACCACCTTCGTATCAAACTTTGGCGAAATCCGGATATGCTTTATTCTACAAAGGTGACGATAGCAATGGCTGTTTTGGTTATTCCTTTTGTGATTTTGGGTTTCCCATACTTTGGTTCTACCCTGGCATTGGGTGTTGTGGCTGGAGGATTGGCCGAAACAGATGACCATCCCAAAGGTCGGATCAAGGCATTGTTATTAACCTGGCTAAGTTTTCTTATCACCACCTTTTCAGTAGTTCTATTGCGACCCTATCCAATTGTTTTTGGAGTCGGCTTCGTGTTGGCAACCATCACATTTGTGTTGATTGGAGGGATGAGTGAACGATATCGGGGGCTTTCATATGGAGCCATTCTGGTGAGTATTTATGCCATGTTGGGTATGCATTACAGTCCTCAATGGTATTGGGAGCCCATTTTGCTGACGGGAGGAGCCGTTTTTTATGGATTGTTTTCATTACTGTTACTATATTTTAAGCCTTTTCGCTTACTTGATGAGCGATTAGCAAGAGGGTATTCTGCCTTGGCAGATTACCTGGATGCAAAAGCAAAGCTTTTTCCGGGTAATGACGAAGACGAAAGTGTTGTTGGTGGTCACCTCGCGATTCTTAATGTTCAGGTGGTGAATCTTTTGGAGAAATGTAAGGAGGTACTGAACAGCTATGGTGATGAAGTTAATGATGCAAAGGTGTTGATGCCCTATCTTCAGAAGTTTATGCTTCTGCAGAGTTTACATGAAAGAGCAGCATCGTCACAAGAGCGTTATGAAAAATTAGGTAAGAAGATTGAGTACAAAGAAATTCTCGAAGGGTTTGGTGAACTGTTGCATCAGCTGGCTCATGCCTGTCGCTTGGTTTCTAAAAATCTGCTTACCGGGGAAGCCTACAATCACCCTGTTTCTATTGGCTGGCTGGTGAGTGCTTTGGAATTTGAAATTGATAAGATGGCTGAGGAGGACAAGCAACTGTTAATTCTTCTTTTCCATAATCTGACCCGTTCGCATCAATCGCTGGAACATTTTAATGAGCCGGAAAAAAGTACCTCGCCTCCTCGTTTACGTCAGGATACACGAACGCTTTTTCAGCGTATTAAAGATCAGTTGAGTTTTCAGCATCCTCGTTTACGTTATGCAATTCGTTTGAGTGCCTGTTTTGCAATCGGATATTTTATTGCTACTTATTTTCAAATAGAAAAAGGAGAGTGGATTGTTCTTACGGCTTTATTTGTTAATCAACCCACTTACAGCGAAACACGCCGACGGTTGTTTCAACGTGTATTAGGGACACTGGCAGGTGTAGTAATTGGTGTTTCAGTTATTCAAATATTACCAACTGACAGTGGTCAGGTTATTATGCTGCTGGCATCTGCATTTTGGTTTTTTTATTATCGTCAGGCTAATTACGCTTTTGCGGTGATATTTATTACCATTTATGTGCTATCGAGTAATAACCTAATTACCGATTCGGGAATTGCCGTTATGTTTCCACGAATGCTTGACACTATTATTGGTGCTGCATTGGCCATTCTTTCAATCCGTATTCTATGGCCCGACTGGCAATATCGTCGTTTACCGGGATTATTATCCAATGCCCTTCGAAACAATGCCAATTATTTCTCAACGGTTGTTAAAGCTCATAAACCAAATGAAGGAGTGGATGATTACGATTATCGGGTTGCCCGTCGTGAAGCCCATAAGGCAGATAATCAATTGACACTTTCGTGGCAGAGTATGCGCCTCGAACCCAAAAAACAACGCTTTTTACTCGAACAAGCCTTTACTCTGACCTATCTTAATCATGCGCTTGTTTCTTATATATCTGCCTTTGGTGCCCGTCGTGACACAGATCCATTGATAGTGGAAGGATACAAGGAGTTTGC
The DNA here is from genome assembly GCF_050589785.1 of Carboxylicivirga caseinilyticus. Taxonomy (NCBI): domain Bacteria; kingdom Pseudomonadati; phylum Bacteroidota; class Bacteroidia; order Marinilabiliales; family Marinilabiliaceae; genus Carboxylicivirga; species Carboxylicivirga caseinilyticus. The sequence goes on from NZ_JBNGOX010000001.1 coordinate 194,891, forward strand.
CGTTCAGATTAATGAAGCTTTACATCGGGCAGCCGATATTATTGAAGGGAAGGAAGATGTGGATAAACATTCGTTAAAGGAATTGTTGATGATGATGCGCGATCGCATTGATGACTTAAAGAATCAGCATGAACGTCAGCAATTGCGTTTGTTCTACAATATTGCCGGTGTTAGTAATAAGCTTTTGAAGCAGGCAAGAAGTATGAGTGAGAAAGATGAGTAGATTTTACAGTAGTAAATATTACCTGATCCGTAGATAGAATCTTCTGAACCATTGATTTCTTTTTGAATGGACAATGCTAGCCAATACCTTGGTATACATTAAAATTAAAGCCATGAAAAAAAGAATGATACTTTCGACTTTACCATTAATATCAATACTATTGGTTGTTAGTTGGTGTTCCTGTCAGGTTCAGGAGATTGATACGATCGATGGAGATGTAGAAATCGCAACAAGCACCTATTCCTATACAATTGTCGGGACTGGACAAAAGACTTTCTATAATAATTATTCAGAGATCTCAGAACCTGAACAAGGTGATGATTTCTATGGTCAGGATGCTTGTTATGCACAAAATGCTCCTGATTATGTCGACAATCAGGATGGGACCATAACTGATAAAGTCACCGGCCTGATGTGGCAACAGGATCCGGGTGAAAAGATGACATATGATGAAGCCATTAGTTTATTATCTTCGATTGAACTGGCTGGATATACCGACTGGCGTATGCCGACCATCAAAGAGCTATACTCCTTAATACAGTTTAATGGGACCGACCCAAGTGGTTACGAAAGTTCTTTTACAGATGGACTTCAACCTTTTATTGATGATAATTACTTTGTTTTTTCCTATGGAAGAGAAGAAGATGGTGATCGATTGATTGATTCTCAATTTGCTACAAGCACATTCGATGTTGGAGGATCAGCCTTTGGAGGAGGTAATCTGATGTTTGGAGTTAATTTTGCAGATGGTAGAATTAAAGGCTATCCAACAGGAGCAATGCCGGGAAGATCAGCTAAAACATTTTATGTGCTTTTTGTAAGAGGTAACACCGATTACGGAATTAATCAATTGAAGGATAACAAAGATGGTACTATCTCAGATGAAGCTACCGGTTTGATGTGGATGAAAAATGATAACGGAGTAGCAGTCGATTGGGAAGATGCCCTTACCTATGCCGAAGGACTGGTTTATGCTGACCATAGCGATTGGCGATTACCAACCACAAAGGAGTTGCAAAGTATTGTTGATTACAGTCGGGCTCCGGATGCTACACAATCAGCCGCTATTGACGAAATGTTTACATGCACATCAATTGTAAATGAAGGTGGCGATGATGATTTTGGTTATTACTGGAGTAGCACAACACATTACAATTTTCTTAATGAAGCAAGCAATGCGGTTTATGTTTCATTTGGGAGAGGATTGGGTTACTTTAATGGTGTTTGGATGGATGTGCATGGGGCCGGTTGTCAGAGAAGTGATCCAAAAGAAGGAAGTGCTGACTTTTATCCTTTTGGTCACGGACCACAAGGTGATGCCATCAGAATCAAAAATTATGTACGGTGTGTCAGATCCATTGAATAGTATTCAAATGTTGTTTTTTCAATTACGAGATTAATTAGCTTATATTCGTTTCATCAAAAGAACTACCGTGTTTAAAACCAGACCTAAATACTTACTACCGGTTATCTATACAATATTATGGATAGGAGTATTGTACGCACCATCGTTATTTGTTCCTGATGTAAGCAATCATTATTGGGGACGATTGTTCTTCGAATGGTTCAGGATTATTCCTTTTCTATTATTTTTTCTCTTGAACGCATTTGTGTTGGTTCCTTACCTTTTTAAAAAAGGAAGATATCCTTATTATTTGATTGTTACAGTTGTATTAGCTGGATTCATTAGCTTTGCTGTAACTACCAGTATTCCTGAAAAAATAACCTTGTTTGGTGTTAAGTTGGAGGGACCTATTCCAATAAATCAAAGGAGGCCACCTTTGGGGCAGAATCCATTAATGGATCGCGGTCAGATGCCTCCTCAGAGAGAAGGGCTGCAGCAATTACAAAACCAGCCTTTCCCTGGTCGACCCTTATTTGTTCGTTTAGCCGGTAATTTTATTACAGCTTTTCTTATGTTGGGATTGTTTGATGCCATTTATGCTGTGGGTCGATTAACACAAGAAGAGAAGCAAAGGATGGAGCTGGAAAAGCAACAATTAAAAACAGAACTCGATTTTTTAAAGCATCAGATCAGTCCACATTTTTTTATGAATACCTTGAATAATATTCATGCTCTGGTTGATTTGGATAAAACTGCTGCCCAGAGTTCTATCATTCGTTTGTCGCGTATGATGCGCTATCTTCTGTATGAGTCAGATAAGGGTTATACTACCATTAAGAAAGAAATAGAATTTACCAAAAGCTTTTTACAATTGATGGGTATTCGTTATCCTGAAGACAAAGTATTTATATCAGGTGATTATCCCCAAATAGATAAAGATTTTACAATACCGGCCTTTCTTTTTGTATCGTACATTGAAAATGCCTTTAAGCATGGAATCAATCCTAATGGATCGTCGTATATCCATGTTGAATTGAGAATGCTTGATGACCAGGCATTGCAATTTAGAATCTGTAACAGTAATCATCCGGTATCAGATCCTCAGGCAATTAAATCATCTGGCGTGGGTCTTGTAAATTCCTTACAACGTCTAAAATTGCTTTATGGCGATAATTTTAAATTAACAGAAACATCCATTAATGATGAATATTGTGTAAACCTTATTATTCCAATAAATGCAACTGAAAAGCTTAGTGATAGATGATGAACCGCTGGCATTAAAGCAGCTGATTGCTTATGTCAGTAAAACACCCTTTTTACAATTAGAAGGATCGTGTTCGCGTGCGTTTGAGGCAATGGATTTTTTGAAGGAGCATCCGGTGGATGTGATGTTTATCGATATTAATATGCCCGAATTAAACGGCATGGAGCTTGTAAAAGCCCTGGAAAATCCTCCGATGGTCGTTTTTACAACCGCCCATTCTGAATATGCTTTAGAAGGGTTCAAGGTTAATGCAATTGATTACCTTCTTAAACCTATTGATTATTCCGATTTTTTAAAGGCTTCTAATAAGGCTCTCGAATATTATCAATTGAAACACGATGTGAAGGATACGATTGGAGGGGATGATGATTTCTTATTTATTAAATCGGAGTATAAACTGATGCGTATCCGGTTTGAAAACATCATATATATCGAGGCTATGCGCGAGTATGTTCGAATACATCTGAAGGGGGAGAAGCCTGTGATGTCATTGATCAGCATGAAGAATCTTGAACAGCGTTTACCACAATACTCATTTATGCGAGTGCATCGTTCCTATATTGTAAATCTTAATCATATAACTACTATTGAGCGAAATAGAATTGTATATAACCGTGATGAATATATTTCGGTGAGCGATCAGTATAAAGATCGATTTCAGGAATATATCAATAAAAACTTTTTATAAAAAAACCGAAGCTTTGGACTTCGGTTTCTGGGTTATACTTTGTTATTTTTACTTTAGTAAGCGATCCATCTTTGCGGCTTCTGCTTTTTGTTCCAGTCTCAAATAGCAGTTCTTTAAATATTTGATATACGATTTGTCTTCCGGGGTCATTTCATGTAGTGTCTCAAATGTATCACGAGCTATACGGAAATCAGCTGAAACCTTTTTCAAATCACGAAGCAGGTATGCATAAGTGGTGGCGTTTTTATTTTTATTGTATTCAGCCATTTCTGCTTTGTAACGGGCTTCCGCTTTTTCGTAATAGTATTTTCCTTTCCACTCCAGTGCAGGAATATAATCTGCCTGTTCTTTAACCAACTGATTACAAACCTTGGCAGCTTCAACCTTATTATCACTTTTTTCAAGTGCACCGATATAAAGCATGGTAGCTTCATTACTTAATTTGACTTCACCTTTGTTGGAAACTACTTCAATAAGGGCATCGTAACTTTCTGTTTTGGCATAAAGAGAAATTAAACGATCTATTTTTTGGGATTGCAGCGTTTCGTTTTCAGTTTTATTCCAAAGATCAATCTCATCTTTTACACGGTTATTATCTTGCAGTAATTGCGCATATTCAGTAAACAAAGCTGAATCTTCGTTCTTCTTAAGTAAGGAAGAGTAAATCTCAATTGCTTCATCAATTTTACTCAATTTGCCTGAAGATTTTGCCAGATTGTGATAGATTTGATCACTTACTTCGGCTCCGTTTGATGTGGCAAGTTGAATATATTGCTTGTATAGGGTATAAGAATTTTGAAAATCTTTATTATTAAAAGCTTCATCGGCACTGGTTTGAAGATTGGGTAGTTTAGCCAGTGGGTTACAGGCAAATAAGAGTGCGCTGAGACTTATAATCAGAATTTTTCTCATTACTGTTTTTTTTCGAGTGTTTTTTAAATATTGTGCTAAGATACAATCAAATGGCCGGAACGACAATGTTTAAGCCGTTTTCAAGGTGAATGACACAGTAATAATAATTTTTTTAACAAAGAATTTGAAATATCAGATTTTGTCCTATTTTTGCATCCGCATTACGAAAGGCAATGCCGAAACATTAGTATTTACGGGTGTAGCTCAGTTGGTAGAGCACTGGTCTCCAAAACCAGGTGTCGGGCGTTCGAGTCGCTCCTCCCGTGCATAAATGATCCCGATAATTTCGGGATTTTTTTATTTCTTCTGGTGAACTTAATTGTTTAGAATAAGTTTCTATATTTGAATATTATTGGAGAGATGACAGAGTGGTCGATTGTGCAAGCCTGGAAAGTTTGTGTACTCGTAAGGGTACCGGGGGTTCGAATCCCCCTCTCTCCGCAAGAAGAATTGACAAACAGCTAATTACATAATTAAGGGACCAAATAAGGGACTGCAATTGGTGTCTGAATACTTATATTTGTTCTTCGGATTTTGCATCATTTTCTTCTGGGAAGAAGGTATTTTAATGAATTGTATTGGGCAAATGTTTTTGTATTGTTTTCCACCCCAGAGATTAATAAATCAGAATGGGTGATTATTGAGATTAAAATTACAAAAGATAAATGTTTAGATATAATAAATTTAGGGATTGATGAAATCGAACGAATAATTCAATCTAAATTTTATAAAAAAGGGGATATGTCTTAATGTAATAACATTCGTATTTCATACCCGAAGAATTACTATATCAAATATAAACCTATAATAACGTCAGTTCAGTACTAGCGCTTTTTAGGACCAAAGGTTTGAGTTCCCACTTTAACTATTCTATTAGGATTTGAACAAACCTTAGATGTTGATCTTGTTCCAGTATGATACACCTTATTAGCGTATGACTTGTTAACCTTAACTCCAATTGAATTTGTCAAGCTCGGCATGTTGTATTTTTTTTGATTGTGCAAATATACTAATTCTAAAATATTTATCAAGAGCATTATACATTAAATCAGCTACGGAAAAAAGAAATTCCACCTTACTTGTTTCATTTAATTCTCCCGTATTATTGTCAACTGTAAGAAAACCTAAAATATGCCTTTCATTAGAAGCGATAATCATTGATATTGGAACAACTATAGTAGCATTATAATTCTCAAACCAAAAGGGGCTACTATTTTCATACATATGTTTTTTATGCAATCCTTGTAAATCATCATTCGCGAAAAATACATTTACGTAACCTTCATTCAAGATGACATCAAAAGCAGTATTCTCATGTGTTTGATAGGCTCCGTTACCTGAATGATAATAATTATCCGTCCTCCTTCTTTTTTTTAAAGAAATTGGATCTCTGAAGTAGGTCCTGACAAATTTATATTCATCGTCTATAATTTTTATTGATATTGCGCAAACAGAACCTGAAGCCGTTGTGTAAAATTGTCTTAAACACGATGTCACATTAACAAGGAAGCTGCTGAATCGATGAACAATTTCCTTATATGATTGATCATTTAAATCTTCTAAATCTACTTTTTCAAGGAAATTTAATATATTCCTATTATAGTGAGATATATAGTGAAAACTTTCAGCCATTTGTTTATTAATTTCAAATAACTGATTAGCATATGTACGATTATTCTCTGCAATCAAAGGAAGGGAATCCATCTTTCTTAATCTCCTAGTATAGTAGCTAGCGGATACAATAAAAACAAACAAAATTGCAATTATTACATAGAATAATGTATCAACAATCTTCGCCATAGTGGCTTCAAGATGATTATAAGCATAAAAAAAACCAACTATTGTTAGAATTAGTCCTGCAACACTTGCAATTCCATAGGCATGACTCCAATAGTCAGGGGAAAAGCCATTTTTTGACATAAGATTCTATTTGAATTAGTTCATAAATTTTCAACAATTTAGTGAATATAATATATCATTTTTAAAAAGACAAAATTTCTCTTAATTCAATAAACTGTGACAATCATTATTATTCAAAAATATTTCTTGCGATAAAGTATGAACAACTTACCCCAAAAACTTATTATTTGCACATCTTTTCATTAATCAAGCCTGCCTTATAACATAATTTCACTATTTTTGAGATTAGACAGAATACAAACGCATTAATACATGACCGTTACAATCAACCAAACCCCTGAGCAAATTGCCAGAGACCGCATTGATAAGATGTTGGTGGAAGCCAATTGGGTGGTGCAATCAAAAAAGAAAGTTGATTTATCGGCAAATAAAGGTGTTGCAGTAAGGGAATACCAGACGGATGTTGGCCCTGCGGATTATGTGTTGTTTGTTGACCGTAAACCCGTAGGGATAATTGAGGCTAAAAGAGAGGAAGAAGGACATCACCTGACTGTTGTCGAAGACCAATCGAAAGGCTATGCAACTGCCAAATTAAAGTACTTAAATAACGACCCACTACCGTTTGTATATGAAAGTACTGGCATTGTTACGCGCTTTACCGATTACCGTGACCCTAAACCAAGGGGAAGAAATGTTTTTAGCTTTTATCAGCCGGAAACCATTGCCAACTACTTAAAAAACGGTCATAGCTTACGCAGTAGATTACAAACTATTCCAGAACTGGACCCAACAGGATTACGACCTGCACAAATTGTAGCCATTGAGAACTTAGAAAAATCCTTTAAGAACAACCGCCCAAGGGCCTTAATTCAAATGGCAACCGGTGCCGGAAAGACATTTACCGCAGCCACTTTTATTTATCGCTTGCTTAAACATGCAGACGCTAAACGTGTATTGTTTCTGGTTGATACAAAGAATTTGGGCGAACAGGCTGAGCAGGAGTTTATGACCTTTAAGCCAACTGACGACAACCGGAAGTTTACAGAGCTATATAATGTCCAGCGTTTATCATCAAGTTATATAGCCAATGACAGTCAGGTCTGTATTTCTACAATTCAGCGACTATATTCCATTTTAAAAGGTGAGGAACTGGATGAAAGTGCTGAGTTGGCTAGTCCAGAGGATAACACATGGCTGAAACAACAAACGAGTAAGAAAAAAGCCATTCCTGTTGAATACACGGCCAGAGTTCCCATTGAGCAGTTTGATTTTATCGTAATAGACGAATGTCACCGCTCAATATATAATCTCTGGAAGCAAGTATTGGATTATTTCGATGCTTTCCTGATTGGCTTAACAGCTACCCCAGACAAGCGCACATTTGGGTTTTTTAATGAGAATGTCGTAAGCCAATACACCTACGAGCAATCTGTGACCGATGGTGTAAATGTACCTTATGATGTTTACAGCATAGAAACCGAAATATCAAAGAAAGGTGATGTAATTAAGGCCGGATGGTATGTGGATAGACGTGATAAGTTGACTCGTAAAAAACGCTGGCAGCAAGAAGATGAAGACACGGAATATTCGAAGAATGATTTGGATAAGAAAGTAGTTAATCCCAGCCAGATTAGAAATATCGTGCGCGAATACAAACGTGCCTTAAAGGCTGAAATATTCCCTAACCGCATTGATGAAAAAGGTGAATATGAAGTGCCTAAAACACTCATTTTTGCCAAAACAGACAGTCACGCCGATGATATTATTAAAATAGTGCGGGAAGAGTTCGACGAAGGCAATGATTTCTGTAAAAAGGTAACGTATAAGATTGACGAAGACCCTAAGTCGGTTTTAAATCGCTTTCGTAATGCCTATTATCCACGCATAGCCGTAACGGTAGATATGATTGCAACCGGAACCGATGTAAAGCCACTGGAAGTTTTGCTGTTTATGCGCGATGTTAAAAGCATCAACTATTTTGAGCAGATGAAAGGGCGAGGAACCCGAACCATCGATAAAGATAAGTTGATGCAGGTTTCACGCACAGCCAAGAGCAAAACGCATTTTGTAATTGTTGATGCCATTGGTGCCACTAAGTCGAAGAAAACAGACAGTCGCCCCTTGGAACGCAAACCGTCTGTTCCCCTGAAAGACTTACTGGGTGCAGTTACCATGGGCGTTGAAGAAGAGGATTTATTCTTATCGCTGGCCAACCGCTTAATTCGTCTGGAAAAGCAGATTACCGAAAAGGAAAAAGCAAAGCTACTGGAATTTTCAGGTGGGAAAAACCTGAAACAAATGACTAAGGAACTGATTGCTGCCTTCGATGCTGACGAAATTGAAAACAAGACACAAGCGAAACTTTCTAATATACCTGTTGAAGACCAAACGCCTGAACTGCTTAACAAAGCCCAAAAGGAAGCCCATCAGGAACTGATTAGGCAAGCATCCAGCACCTTTAACGGTGAACTGAACGACTATTTAGAAAACGTACGAAAAGAGCATGAGCAAATCATTGATGGGGTAAATATCGACACCGTTACCAAATCGGAATGGGACAGCTTTACCACCGAAAAGGCCAACGAAACCATTCAGGATTTTAAGCAGTACCTCGAACAGCATAAGGATGAAATTAAGGCTTTAAGCATCTTTTACAACCAGCCTTATAACCGACGGCATATCACCTTTAAAATGATTAAGGAGGTATTGGAAAAACTATTGCTTGAAAAACCATTGCTGGCGCCCGACTACGTATGGAATGCTTATGCTGCGCTCGAAAAAGTAAAAAGTAAGCAGCCAAAGGATGAATTAACCGCATTAATTTCTTTAATTCGCAGGTCCTGCGGAATTGATGATAAGTTGAAAGCATTTGACAAGACCATTGACGAAAATTTTAAGAACTGGATTTTTAAGCAGAACGCAGGGCAGCACAACCGTTTCACACCTGAACAAATGGATTGGCTGCGAATGATTAAGGACCATGTGGTTAGCTCATATCATATTGAAATGGACGATTTAGATTACACACCTTTTGATGCCCAAGGTGGACGCGGTATGATGTACCAACTGTTTGGTAAAGAAATGACTGAAATTATTGATGAATTGAACGAAGTATTAGTAGCATAATTAATGAATAAAGACACTTTTATTGCAGTATTGAGCGTGATTGCCATCTTTGCGTTTGGATGGGCATTATCCGAAAACAAGGATAAAAAAAGAATTCAGGGTATTCTTAAAAAGAAAAATGACAACTACCTGAAGCTGTTATCACAATATATTGAAGACACCAAAGGGCAAGACGGAACAGGTGAAAAAATTAAAGAACAATTAAAGTCTCTACATGACGAATACGAAGGTGTTGACAAGGCCATTTCAAAAAAGTTGCAGACTGTTATTGAATTAATCTCTGAAAACAAGCAAGAAATAGCTATTGAAAAACTAACCCTTATTATAGAGAATATTCTTAAAGATAAATACATAGCCGAAGGACAGGCGAAAGATAAAAAATCATGCCCCTCATTATTTAAGTTACTCGAAAAAGCGAGAGATTTAAAATGGATTACAAACCACCACTTTAACTTCTCATTGTTTTTAAAGGAAAAGCGTAATCAGGAAGCGCACGAATTAACATGTGTAATTAACGAGAATGAGAAGATAATCGCCTTCTTTTCGGGCATTGAAATTATTTATCAACTTAAAGGGATTAAAAGGGCTGCATAATGAGAGAGGACTGGGTAGAAATATTGTATAAAGATGCCGTTTTTAAAGTATCCACAGTAAAACACAAACTAAAACAATCAGAATATTTACCTAAAGGTGCTTATCGGGTTGTCGATCAAGGTCAATCAATTATTGGCGGTTATACAAATTCAAAAGAGAGCTTGCTTGAGTGTAATTTACCGGTAATAGTATTTGGAGATCACACTAAAAAAATTAAACTAATTGATTTTAAATTTGCACCAGGCGCTGATGGCACAAAAGTGCTTGAGCCAAAGTCTGGTGTTGACCCAAAATATATCTCCTTATTAACTGAGATTCTTGTTTTCAAGATTAAAGATAAAGGTTACGCAAGACACTATCAACACATTGAGAAACAATACCTACCTCTACCTTCAGTCCCTGAACAACGCGTCATTGTCTCCAAAATAGAAACCCTGTTTTCTGATTTAGATAAAGGCATTGCCGACCTTAATTTGGCTAAGGAGCAGCTTAAAGTTTACCGCCAAGCAGTGTTGAAAAAGGCGTTTGAGGGAGAATTAACCCGAGAGTGGAGAGAAGAAAATAATCCAACACCCTCATATGATTTATTAAAAAAGATATCCAAAGAAAGAAAAATTAATAAACCCCCAAAGGATTCTATCTATCACAAAAAAATAACACACGATTTTGATTTTTCAAAAAGTGAATCTATATCCACATGGTCTGTTGGCACCTTGGACAAACTCGTATATATTGCTGCAAGAATTGGTTGGCGTGGGCTTAAAAAAAGCGAATACACTGATGACGGCCCTCTTTTTTTAAGTGTGCACTCCTTAAATCATGGTAAATATGTTGATTATTCAGAAGCATATCATTTATCTGAAGAAAGATATTTAGAAAGTCCTGAAATTCAATTAATAGAAGGAGATGTTTTATTATGCAAGGACGGTGCTGGTATTGGCAAAATTGGAATTGTTAAAAATTTGAACAATAAAGCTACTGTTAATTCATCTATACTAGTAATTCGTGGTTTAGAGATATTGGATCAAGATTTTATATATTATTTATTTAGTGGACCAGATTTACAAAGCATAGTATTTGAAAGAATTACAGGAAGTGCAACACCCCATTTATTCCAAAATGATATTAGAAAATTTAAGTTGCAAATTCCACCCAAGGAGGAACAACATCAAATAGTTCGTGAAATAGAATCCCGCCTGTCTGTTTGTGACAAAGTAGAACAAAACATTACTGAAGCATTGGAAAAATCAGAAGCCTTACGCCAAAGCATCCTTAAAAAAGCATTTGAAGGCAAATTGCTTAGTAAGGCTGAAATAGATAAATGCAAACAGGAAGCCGATTATGAGCCAGCCAGTGTATTATTAGAGCGTATTAAAAAGGAGAAAAAGAAGAAATAAGAATATACAGTTATGGATATTGCACCAGATAAACAAAACATTGACCGCGTCTTTTCAAATATTACCTATCACATTGACTTCTATCAGAGAGATTACAAATGGACTTCCGAGCCTGTTTTACGTCTTCTGGACGATGTGTTTTTCATGTTTAACCAAGAGTATGAAAAATATAATTCATTAGAACCAAGTACTGAAACTGTAATGGCAAAATACTCATGGTACTATTTAAACACTTATGTTACTAATGTAGTCGATGGAAAAGTGTATGTTGTTGATGGTCAACAACGGCTAACCTCACTAACCTTATTGCTTATTAAACTATACAATAAGGCAAAGGAACATGAATGTGATTCGGATTTTGTTGATTGGATTAATAGCAAAATAACTGGTTTTAGCGGTGGAAAAAGGTCTTACTGGATGAACCATGAAAAATCGCTCGGTGTTCTTAAGGATTTATTTGAAAACAAGAAAGAGCATAAAGAAATCGATACATCATCATCCATCACCTCTGTAAACTTGGTAGCTAATTATGGTACAATCTCTAAGTACATTGACAGTCAATTAGAGGATAAGCATAAGTTTGAGACATTCGTATATTTCTTCCTTTACCGTTTGGTATTAATAAACCTAACAGTGGAACAAACTGAAGTGCCAATGGTATTTGAGGTAATCAACGATAGAGGTGTTCGCTTAAAACCATATGAGATATTGAAAGGTAAGTTACTTGGGCAAATTGATAAGATAGAATTAGATAAATTCAACTACAATCACGTTTGGGAAAGCAAGGTTAAGGAGATTAATGACTTCAAGGAGGATGAGATTGACACCTTTTTTAGGTATTATTTAAAAGCCAAATATTCTAATTCGCGAAAGGAAGGAACTTTATTTGATGGTGAGTATCATAGAGAGATGTTTACCAATTCAATGAATGAAATCTTAGAATTAAACCACAACTCGGCTGCTGTGAAGAATTTTCTGGATACAACATTTTCATACTACAGCGCACTGTATATCAAAATCCTCAAAGCATATAAAACACAGTCTGAGAAATACCCTTCAGTATTCATTAACAAATTAAATGAAATGGATGGTCAGTTCTTACTTATTCTATCAGCTTGCAAATTAAACGACCCAAAAGAAGATGAAAAAATAGAAAAGATAGCATACGAAATTGACCGATTGTTTGCTCTGCTGCAGCTTCAAAATTCATATGATAGTAATGCTTTTTACGAGCTACTATATAAAATCTCTGAAGAAGTCAGAAATGGTGAATTAGATGCCATTAGAGGAGTATTTGATAAACATTTATTTACTGAGCTAGAAAAAAGAAGGAATTCTGCTGTAACCGAAGGCCTGCAATATGCTTTTTTCAGAAATACAGGAATTAATCTGAACATGCGTTTTAAACGCTACTATTTCGCCAGAATTGAGCAGTTTTTTAGTGCAAATCTTAACCTTGGTATGAAACACCCAATAGAAGACTTGGTTTCAAAAACTGGCGCAAAGACAGGTTTTCATATAGAACATATACTTTCACACAACGAGGAGAATAAAGCATTTTTCAATAATGATGATGATTTATTTGAACAAGAAAGAAATAGGTTAGGTGGTATTCTGCTGCTGAAAGGAAGGGATAATATTTCGAGTAATAATGAGCCATACGCGGAGAAGTTAAAAACCTATGCGAACACGCTTTATTGGAACGAAACTCTTCGGGAAGATGCTTACAAATCGAAGCTGGATATGAAAGACTTAAAAAGCAAGTATGGCTTAGATTTAAGAGCTATGAATAAGTTTGGCAAAGAAGAGTTGGAAATGAGACAAAGATTGCTTTTTGCTATATCTAAATACATTTGGAATTAACATGACTGAATCAACAATTATATCAAAGATTTGGAACCTCGCTAACGTAATGCGTGATGATGGTGTAGGCTATGGCGATTATCTGGAACAGATTACTTATTTGCTATTCCTTAAAATGGCCGACGAGCTAAATAAACCACCGTATAATAAAGGGTTACAATTCCCGAAGCTGAAAGATGTTGAAGGCAACGAAATTGAGGATGGTGAAATATGCAATTGGGAAACCCTGTCGAGCAAACGCGGTGCAGAACTGGAAGCCTTTTATTCGCAGATGCTGCGCAGCTTAAGCACCGAAAAAGGAATGCTGGGTCAGATATTTACCAAAAGCCAGAATAAGATTCAAGACCCTGCCAAATTGCTTCGCGTTATCAACATGATAGACCAGGAACAATGGTCAATGATGGGAGCTGACATAAAAGGTAAGATATACGAAGGTTTATTGGAGAAAAACGCAGAAGACACCAAGTCGGGAGCGGGACAATACTTCACCCCTCGCGCCTTAATAAAAACAATGGTGGCCTGTGTACAGCCTAAACCCTTAAAAACAATTGCCGACCCAGCTTGCGGCACTGGTGGCTTCTTTTTAGCGGCTTACGATTGGATTGTAGCCAATAACAAACTGGACCGTGAAGAAAAGGAGTTTCTGAAAAATAAGACTTTCCACGGTAACGAGATTGTAGCCAACACACGTCGTTTATGCCTGATGAACATGTACCTGCACAACATTGGCGAAATCGATGGCAACAGTTTTATTTCGTCAAATGATGCTTTAGTATCCGATGATGGTAATCGTTACGATTATGTACTGGCTAACCCACCCTTTGGCAAGAAAAGTAGCATGACCATCACCAATGCCCAAGGCGAAGCGGAAAAAGAAGATTTAAGTTATAACCGTCAGGATTTTTGGGAAACCACCTCCAACAAACAGCTAAACTTCTTACAGCACATTAAAACACAGCTGAAAATTACCGGAGAAGCAGCGGTTGTTTTACCTGATAACGTTTTGTTTGAAGGTGGTGCAGGTGAAGAAGTACGAAAACAGCTCATGTTGACCACTGACTTACACACAATTCTTCGCTTGCCAACAGGTTTATTCTATGCTCATGGAGTTAAGGCCAATGTGCTATTCTTCGATAATAAACCAGCCAGCAAGGAAGCGCAGACTAAAGAGGTTTGGATTTACGATTACCGCACAAACATACATCATACGCTTAAGAAAAAGCCAATGACCACGGCTGACTTAGCCGACTTTGTGAAGTGCTATAATCCTCAAAACCGTCATAAGAGAACCGAAACATGGAGTGAAGAAAATTCCGATGGACGTTGGCGTAAATTCAGCTATAAAGAGATACTGGAAAGAGATAAAACCAACCTTGATATATTCTGGCTGAAAGATAAGAGCTTAACTGATTTAGATAACCTTCCTGATCCTGATATACTGGCAAGTGAGATTATCGAAAATATTGAATCGGGCCTCAACAGCTTTAAGGAGATAATGGAAACGATTAATGGGAATGGTGAGAATTAATAGGAATTAACTGTGATACTCGAAAGGATTGACATAAAGGACCAAGCAATAAGGGATAAGCTACTTTTAAGTGAAGATGTTTATAAAGCGGAATGGCAGCATTATTACGATTGCTATCTCTATTCTAGCCAATTAGTTTATCAATCTGTTGCTAATGGTGAGATGTTAAATCCAATTGGAATAGCAAGTACTTTTTTACTAAGGCACAATTTAGAACTATTAATAAAATTTAATCTCAAGAAAAACAATATCACTTTCCCAAACACTCATAATTTTCAACACCTGTATGATATTGACACACCTTCCAATTTTTACCCTGAACATTTAAGAGAGGCTATATTGTTAATTGACAAGGATGAGGATGGATCTTGTTATCGTTATCACTCTGAGCAAATCGATGGTGTTGAGAAAAAATTCTTCCCTAGTGACACGCAAGAAGAAAGGGAATTTGCAACCTTGGAACTGCATAATTTTTTCAATAAGGACACTCTTTTGAATAACACTCAGCTATTTACAATTAATAAAGTGCACCCTGAATATATTTATGAAGGTAATAGAACAAAACTTGATTACCAGATCTAACTGTATGGCTGCATATACGTTGGTCACCTAAGGACGCAATATGACTCATTGACTACGTTACTCTTAAAGCAAGTTATGGAAAACAATGAAGATATCAACAAGCTTTATTTGCCAATTTTATTTTTAATACGACAATCTATTGAGTTAGGATTAAAGGCTAATATTTATGGTGCCCAAGAAATGTCTGATTATACTGCTCCAAATTGGGTTAGTAGAAATCATTCTCTAAAAAAGTTATTTAAACAGTTTTCCGGTGAACGCAGCTATTTCTCTATGTTAGATTTATCTTGTCTTGATGAAGAGACGATGCAAGATATATCCACCAAATCAGATAAATTAAAGTTGTTAACTGATAAAATAAGCATGTTAGATAAAGACTCTTATTATCTTAGGTATCCTGTAAATGCAGTTGGTCAAAGACGTAACATTAATTTTAAAAGGGACACGATATTGGAAATTATTTCAGCCTATTATGATATTGATAGCTTTCTAACATTTATCAATCAAGTACTTCTTGATAATGGTGTCTTAGTTGATTATTCTGAAATGAGAGACTCATTAATTCCATAGCTTCATGTAGTTTTTTGTTTTACCGGACATTATTATATCAACCGTTGGTTATACATGGTATTATAATTTTTATTTTCTTGCAGACTGACTATCTCACAAAAAATCGAAAATACCACCTAAATGAGGGAGCAATAAACTAGTTAAACTCCCCCAAAGTATTAATCAACAAGTCTTAAGATGCTTTCTGTTTTTCGTGTAATATCTTAGCCACTTGTGCCACAATTCCTATATCCGATTCATCTATTCTTTTAATTGGAATAAATGGCAAGCATTGTGTAAGCAGGTTAAATTGCTGAATAAGCTTAATAGCTGACACAGTCCATTCCGTATTAGGTATTCTATCCTGACTAATTAGATTAAGAAACTCATCTCTCCGCAAGTTAAACTTACAACCTATTAAACCCAAAGTGATTAACCGCTTTGGGTTTTGTATTTAAACTACCTGAGGCTACAATTTTTCAAATATCATACCTCCTTAAAACCTGGAGGTAGTTTCTTGTCTATGATATCATGAAAAGGAATAAACTTTGACTTACCATAGATCTTGATTTTAAGAGTCACATTCAATGAAGTTTTGGGCTTGTTGAATTGTCTCTTCCGCTGATACATTAGTATGTAGTTTTTTTACTTTCTGAATGCTACTTATCAAATAATATCTATGAGTAAGTATGTGAATGTAGTTGTATTATTGGTAGTTAAGCTAACTAATTAATTCAATTTCATTTTAAAAACTTTTTTAATCCTTTTTATGAAAAGACCTACAACATTAATTTTTTTATTGATTTTCCTTTTTATTGGAATAACATCTTTAAAAGCACAACAGCCCAATATTATCATTATTTATACAGATGATATGGGCCTGGGTGATGTTTCCTTTACCGGTGGCGCGGTTTATGACACTCCTAATATTAATCGTTTAGCAGAGTCGGGTAAAATATTTACCCAATATTACACGCCTGCTCCGGTTTGTTCTCCTTCGAGGGTAAATTTAACAACCGGTATGTATCACATCCGATGGAATATCAATACTTATCTTGATTCGCGTGCTGCAAACTACAGAAGAATGCAACAGGATTATCTAAGTTCAGATGCACCAACTATGGCTAAAACACTTAAAGCTGCCGGTTATACAACAGCTCATATTGGAAAATGGCATTTGGGTGGAGGTAGAGATGTGACTGATGCTCCTTCAATAACACAATATGGATTTGATGAGTATGTTTCAACTTATGAAAGTCCGGATCCAGATCCGGCTATTACTTCTACAAACTGGATTTGGGCAATGACCGATGATGTTAAACGTTGGGACAGGACTGCCTATTTTGTTGATAAAACAATTGATTTTCTGAAAAATAATCCGGATAAACCCTGTTTTATAAATCTTTGGCCCGATGATATGCATACTCCATGGGTACCTTCAATGGATGTTCCGTCTTCAAGCTATGAGGCATTAAGCAGTCTTCAGCCGGTTATAGGTGAGTACGATAAACAGATTGGTCGATTGTTAGACGAACTTGAGACAATGGGAATATTGGACAATACATTGATAATTTTCACAAGTGATAATGGTCCAAGTCCGACATTTACCCAGTCTCGCAGCAATAGTAAAAGAGGGGCAAAGAATAGTATTTACGAAGCGGGTGTAAATATGCCATTTGTGATAAGCTGGCCTGGTAAAGTTCCCGCCGGAGTTGTTGATGAGAATTCCGTAATTTCATCATTGGATTTATTCCCTACCTTATGTAAGATTGCAGGAACTGAGTATCCTTCTGACTTTGATGGCGATGGTGAAGATATAAGTGATTGTTTGCTTACAAATTCAGAACACCAGAGACAGGAGGATTTGTTTTTTGAGTATGGACGAAATCCAAGTTTTAATTTCCCGATTGAAGTAAACAGAAGTCTTCATCTGGGTATTCGTCATAATAAATGGAAATTATATACTTCAGCAGACGGTTTTAGAGCTGAATTATACGATTTATCTGTTGATCCTAACGAAACAAATGATTTATTCGAGACAGAAATCGAATTGGTGAACACGCTTAAAACAAAAGTCATTAATTGGTATTTTGCAAAAGATATGGAGTTTGAAGAAACTGTTAAAACAATGCCGGACCCCACACCAAAGGAACTGGTTTTCTATTGTCCTTTTGATGAGTCAGTAAATGATATGTCTGAAAACGATTACGTATTAGACAATGTTAATAATGTGCCATTAGTAGAAGGTAAATATGGAAATGCAGCAAGTTTTAACGGTACAAATCAATACCTCGATTTAAATGTAACCGGACTTGTGAATCCAGGAACAGATCAGTTTACTTTTTGTACATGGGTTCGCAATGAAGCGAATATACCGGCATCAAATTCAACCATACATTTGATTATTGGACAGAAAGACAATAATGGAACCGGCCGTGTTTTTGCACAGTCGTATGTTTATAGCGATGGTAATGAAACGTACAACAACTTTTTAGGAGGAGCATTAAATGGAACCATTAAGACACCTTATCCTAAAGGCGATTGGGTACATTTGGCAATAACCTGCGATCCCGGATATGATTCTGTTGCCTACTTTATTAATGGTGAATTGGCGATGAAGATTCAGGCACCTAATTTTGAGAATTGCACTGGGGCTCTTCGTATAGGGGCTCATAAGAGTAAGGTTAATTACTGGAAGGGTGAATTTGATGAGATGTTTTTGTTCAAAGGAATACTTAATCCGGATGAGATTCAGGATGTAATGAACAACATTACCGGACCGGAGATTATAGCTGATCGTAATTCTACTTCAATCGAATCAGATACTAAAAATGCTAATGATTTCTATGTCATTTATGATGAAGAAGCCCGTTTATTATCTTTTAAATATAATGAACCAATTAGTGAATTATCATTGTATTCCATTACTGGCAGAAAGATTGTTAGTACCGATAAAATATGGCCAATCAACACAACACGATTAACGCCGGGAACCTATATTATTAAAATGACTGATACAAAAGGAACTAACTTTTCCAGAAAAGTATTAATTAATTAGAAAGGAAGAATTTAATTTTCCACCTCAGCAAAATCAATAAGGCTGTCCAAAGTAAATGGACAGCCTTATTTTGTTATGCAAAATAAAAATTAAGGTTAGGTTCAGATACGTATATCAGTATATTTGACTTAAAACAAATTCTTTCTTTCTTCGGGATACCGGAACGGTTGAATGGTCTGACATAATTAGGTAACCACCATCTTTTTTAACAAATGACTGGATGTGTTTGGTGTTTACTACAAAGGATTTATGGGTACGGATAAATCCGGAGTCGGATATGATTTCTTCATACTCTACCAATGATTTGGATACTAAGAGTACTTCGCCTGAATCCAAAAAGAAACGGGTGTAACTCGATTCGGCCTGGCATTTGATAATTCGACTGATTTCGATGTAGTTAATTTTGTCGGCAGTTGGCAGTGCTATTCTCTTGCTTTCGGTCGATAGTGTGTTGTTACTTAAAAATATCTTGAGTCGGTTATCTTCCTTCGATTTGTTATGAATGTAACGTTTAACAGCATCTTTCAACAGAAAAATATCAATGGGTTTTAAAATATAATCAAGCGCTGTAAAACGGATGGCTTGTATGGCATAATGATCGTATGCGGTGACAAAGATGACTGAGAATTTTGGATCTCTAAAAAATTCAAGAACCTTGAATCCGTTTCCACCGGGCATTTCAATATCCAGAAACACCAGATCAGGGTTCTCTTTTCTAATGATGTCAATGGCTGCCATAGCACTATCGGCTTCAGCAATGATTTCAATTTCGGGGCAGTATTGTTGAAGAGCACCTCTCAGGTTTTCTCTTCCGTTTTGTTCGTCATCAACCAGTACGGTTCTTACTTTATACATCTCTTCTTACTCTTCAGCTATGCAAATTTCCAGTTGGGTACCCAGAGCAATACCATCATTATCTTTCTTATCAGTAATTGACAGTCGATAATCTTGCTGGTTTTTTTGTTTCATCAGTTCGAGGCGTTCTTTGCAAAAACTTAATCCCTTGCCGCTGTTGTCCGATCTATTTTGTTGCGTGGCTTCTCTTCCAATACCGTTGTCATCAATAATGATGCATATATAGCCCGAATCTGATTTAATTTCTAAAGTTAAATTTTTATCTCCTTTCTTTGGCGATAGTCCATGAAGGATTGCATTTTCTACAATGGGCTGAAGCAACAATGGAGGGATAAAAATGGAATAGGTGTCCACCTTTTCTTCAATGGATAAATTGAAATTGATTGTAAAGCGAAGGTTTTCAAGACTAACGTAGTTCTCAATCATTTGAATTTCTTCGGCCAACGAAATTTCATTCTTATCACTGTATTTAAGCACATCTCTTATCAGTTTGGCAAACTTGGAAATATATAAATAGGCTTCTTCCGATTTTTTCTGTTGCACCAGGTTTTGGATCGAATTCAGGCAATTATACATAAAGTGAGGATTCATCTGTGCGCGAATGGCGGTTAATTCCAGTTCGCGCACTTTGGTGTTGAGGTCCGACAGATTTAGTTTTCGTTTGTTAGCACGTTTGTTCAAGATCAATATACCAACAACCAACAAAAGTATTCCACCCAATGATAAAACAATTATTTTAAGAAGATAGATGGTTTTACTATTTGCCGATTCTTCTTTTGGCTTTAGTTCATCCAGTAGTATTGAAGGTTTTGGAACAATTTCATATGGTTCGGGGGCACCTCTTTTTACGATGTTTCCCTCGCGGTCGATTATGTAATGATGAGGTATTCCATCAAAATAATATTTATCTCTGATCAGCAATTCTTCATTACCACCGGCTATTAACTGCACTCCGTTTATGCCTTGTTCTTCCATAAATTTCCGGGCGCTTTCCACATCATTTTGCAAAGCAACATATAGCAATACAATGTCGGTATCTTTAAACAATTCTTCTAATTTCTTACCATGTCTTTTAATAGATCCAACACAAGGACCGCAACTGGTTGACCAGAAATCGATATACAACACCTTTCCTTTGAAATCCGAAAGTCTTACTTTTTTACCGTTAAAATCGGATAATTCAAAATCAAAAGCAGGCTCACCCGGAGCTACCGTTTTTGCCTTTTCATAAGCCTCATCCAGCAATTTTGTTTTATATGCATTGGGGTATTCTTCTTTAAATTGTTGATATAAGGTTACAAATACATCCCATGTTGCCTGATCTAAGGCATCACAAACGCTTGAATATTTTAGTGAGTATTGACTAACTCCGTTAAATGCTGAATTACAGAAGCCATACCTGCCAATATAGAGTTGATCGAAAAAATTATTAATAGTAATGGAGTTTCCCTTCCCGGTTATATCTCTTATTTTATAATCCAAAAAGAAGAATACATATTCTCTGATGAAGTGATCATATTCCGGTGAAAACATCATCATATCATTATCCGGATGGATTAACGAATAAAAATCATCATCATAAAAAGTACTTTTATTTACATGTACTGGTTCTTTGTTAGCTTGTTTTCTGTAATACTCCTGATCTCTTGGGTAATTTTTAAGAATAGATACAATATTAGTTTGTATATCCCAGAATTCTGCCAGGTATTGTTCGGGAGACAGATTTTTGCCAGACGTATTCAGAAAAGCTTGTCTTTTCTCTAAAATATCATAGAAGAAGTTTTTTAGTTCTTCAGGACTTAACTCAACACACTTTTGTCTATATAGTTGATAGATATCTCCTGATGATAAACGTTCTTTTTCTTCAAATAAAAATTTCTGCAGGCTGAAGTTTATGTTTTCCGAACCTTTGCCCGAAGCTCTGATTGTTTCATCAAAGGCATTCATGTCTACAGTTAGGTAAACATCATCTCCGGGAGCAAGATACAAGGTGGAGAATTCATTACATCTAAAAGTTACCTGTTGCATTTCATCCAGTGGTAAGTGAAGTTCAAAAGTACTGTCTTCTTTTAACTGTGTTTCAATGCTGCATCTGAGGTAACTATTTGGAGTTGACTCGCCCCAATTAATGGAGACATTGCTGTTGGGCGCTGCGTTTGTAATTTTACCCCTTACAGTAACATTGGTTTGGGTAAAAGTAGTGTCAACAGAATAGTTGTTTTTAGTAAAACGACAGCTAAAGGGTGAGTTGTTGTTAGTAATTTGTTTTATGAGATAATGGTTTTCAACATTCAGATTATTAATATATAAACGGTTTTCTTCTAATAATCCTGTTTCAATGTTATATCGATTAATTACTTCTTTGTGATTATCATCTGCTAGTGACTTATGGGTTACAATATTGTTTGTTGTATCCGATACTTTATACTTAACATCATTTTTCTCCAGTATATTGCCTTGACTTATTGATTCTGAATTGAAATTGAAAAATTGACTGATTGTATTCTGTTCATATCTTATAGCAAGGCTGTCGGGCATATTGCTCATAGCATTGGGTATGATCTTATCAACTATTTTCATTCCCGAAATTTCGCCGTTTAGAGATAAGTTAAATTCGGCCAGGTATGGACTTTTAACATACATGGTATTGGAATTGACCAGTTCTCGGTTAAAGCTGGTGTTAGTATCCCACTGCTTATCATTTGCTCCTCTATTGCGTGAATATTGAGATACAGGATCATATTTCATTTTCATTTGATAACCATCTGCTAATGTATCTTCGACTGTAAAGGTGTATTGGTCGCAATAATATCCTTCATTAAAAGATTTAATAGAATTTGTGTCTTCAGGACCTAGTTTGTTAAACGAAGAAATCAGATACGTAAAACCATCTCCTTTTTTAAGGTTGATCTTTTGAGCCTTTGATGTTATTGCAATAAGAAAGCAAAAAATTAGTAATGTCAGGGTTTTGATTGGTTGGTTTGTCATTTTGAATATTGTTAGAGTTTAAGTTCAGTTCGAAAATAGAATTAATATTTTACTGGACTAGGGTTAAATAGATAAACGGTAAGGATGAATTTATATCCGGTAGTAAATTCCGTTTTATGGATTTGAAGATTTTTAATTAGCCACATATCGATTCTATTCTAGCAATAATAGAATTTGTACAGGCCCTTCTTTCTTATAGATACTAATTTGCAATCCCAATTAATTTTGAATCTATGAAAAGAAGTTTTCGCATTTTATTTCTTGCAATCTTTATTATAAGCCTTGGCAATATTGGTTATGCCCAATCCAATGGTGATATCATCTCATATAATGGAAGTACCTATCAGATAGTGAGTGATAATTTGATTAGCAACCCAGGATTTGAAGAGGGTTTTACCGGTTGGACTGATGCAACGACTTCAGCGGCTCAACTGACAAGCACTAAATTTACAGTTTATACTTCCGGCGGTATTGATAATTCGCAATATCTGGTCGGTACAACAAACGAAAGTTCCAGTTCTTCTGGTTCTATTGGTACCGGATGGGCCATTGAAAATGGCAAGACATATTATTTTTCGTACCATGTTAAATACACCGATGCATCGGCAACAGCTGGCTCGGAACAATGGTGTAAGGTGTCGTTAACCAATAATAAAATTTCTTCAGCTGAACCGGAAATAGTAATTAATGCAACTGAAGTTAATGGAGGAGGAACCTGGACAAAAAACGAAGTTGTTTTTACCAATTCAACACCTTATAATTTTTTGGTGGCTCGCTTCAGATGGTTGAATAGCCGATTAGGCTTTGATTCATTTTCATTATTTGAAATAAGCGAAATTGCCAATACTTCATTATTGGAGGCCCTTATCACGGAAGCTGAGGCTTTATATGATGTGGAGGGAGTTGGTGCTGCCAGTTTGCTTACTGCAATTAATGCAGCCAAAGATGCATTGGCAAATCCAACAGTTGAACTGGTGAATGCAGCTCTTGAAGAGCTAGAGCAGGCCATTACTTCATATCAACTTCAAAATGCGTCTCCTGATTCGCCACTAGATATGACTGACCGAATTATCAACCAGGGATTTGATGAAAACCTGCAGGATGGTTGGAAAGGTGTTGGAACCATCAATTACCACTGTGTTGAATTTTATCAGAAAACATTTGATATGTATCAGGTTATCAGTGGTCTTCCGGCTGGTAAATACCGACTGAAAGCCCAGGGATTTGAACGACCCAAAAGCAATGACGGAGGCGCTGCATATAATGCGGGCACAGAAGTGATAAATGCTGAATTTTATGCCAAGGCTAATAGTTTCGCAAAGAAACAAGCGACTTTTAATTCACTTTATCAGCATTCTTATACAGGTTCCGGATCACTCAATGGTTTTGTCAATTCAATGACAAGTGCACAAACGGTTATGACTGCCTCTGACGATAATTACCTGATGCAGCTGGATAATATTATGCTCGACGAAGGGGATGATCTGGTATTTGGCGCACAAAGCGATTTTCAACAGAGTGGCTATTGGGTACTGTTTGATAATTTCCGTTTGGAATATCTGGGTGAGTTTGACTCCAATGATCTGGTAGCTGCTATTGAAGATCAGATTGCTCATGCCCAGACTCTCTTAGAAGAAAAAATGGAAAATACAGCGTCAGCCACTTTAACAGCTGCTATACTGGAAGCTCAACAGGTTATTACAGCTGATCCGTTGGTTTTTGATGATTTGTATGGAGTAAGTCAGAATATGAACAATGCCATTGAAACAGCAAATACATCAGTTGAGGCATATGTTAATTTGCAAACAGCCATTGATGAAGGCACTGAGGAATTACTGCTTATTTCAGGCACCAGAGCTGATAATCTTCAGGCAGCTATTGATAATGCTCAGTTATTTATCAATAATCTGGATGCTTCACTGGAAGAACTGACAGATGCTATTTCTGCTATCAATGCAATCATCAAAAAGAAAATCTATACCCCGGGATGGATGATGGGTGATGTTAATGATCCAGACAATACCTGGAGTATGGAGCGAAGCAAACAATCAAAAAACTGGATTGTATTCTGGGAACCGGGATATGGACAGGATCCAAGTGTTGTGGTGGATGGTAATTATCGTATTAATATTGATGGATTGTTGGATATTGCTGAAACAGCATATAGTTATTACACCGATTCGTTAGGATTTATTTCGCGAGATGGAGCCAAGTCGAGTCAGTACAAAATGATTATTCGTTTGCGATATACCCGCGATTGGGAAGCCAGTGGTTCGGGTGTAGATAACACGATTGGGTTACTTACACTAACTGCCTGGTCGGCACAGGCTGCGGGACATACCATGGCGCATGAGGTAGGCCACTGTTTTCAGTACCAGGTGCACTGCGATAACAACGATCAGAATGGCTGGATGTATGGCTTTGGTGCAAGTGCATCAGGTGGTAACGGCTGGTGGGAACAATGTGCTCAATGGCAAGGATATAAAATTTATCCCTCTCAGCAGTTTACGGCAAGTAATTTTACATCCTATTTAAATACCGCACATAAACATATTTTGCACGAGACTCCGCGCTACGATAATTACTTTATTCAGGATTTTTGGACTTATAAGCACGGATTGGATTTTATAGGCCGTTTATGGAATGAATCTATTCGCCCTGAAGATCCTGTAGAAACGTATAAGCGAATTACAGGTATTAATCAGTCGGAGTTTAACAATGAGATGTTTGAATGTGCAGCCCGTTTTACAACGTGGGATATTCCAGCTATAAAATCATATGCCTCAAGTAAAATATTAAGTCGACCCCAAACTGCTATGTCTGATGCTGGAAGTGATTATTGGTTGGTCGATGAGTCGGATTGCCCCGAAAATTATGGGTATAATGTTATTCTACTGAACACTCCACGCACAGCAACGCGTGTAAGCGCCTTTTTTGAAGGTAAGAGTGGGATGGATGGTTATCGTAAAAACTACGTTACTTCAGCCGGATGGCGTTATGGATTTGTAGCCATGTTGTTCGATGGAACGAGAGTTTATAGTGATATAGGTTCAGCTTCGTACAGCACACCCAACGATACCCTTCATTTTGATTGTCCGGCTAATACATTAAGATTGTGGTTGGTTGTGAGTGGTGCACCTTCTTACCATTGGCGTCATGCTTGGGATGATGATGATTCCAATGATGAGCAATGGCCCTATCAGGTTAAGTTTAATAATACCAACTTGTTTGGTTATAGTAATGTGGTTACCTCGGTAGGTACAGAAATTAAAAACACCATATTGGTTTATGCAAAGGAAAAAGAAGTTATTATCAGCAATATACCTGAAAACTCACAGGTTAGTATTTATACTCTGGCTGGCAGCCTGGTAGTTAATAAGGAAGTGAGTCAATCCAGCTTTAAAAAAGCACTTGGAAGTGGTATGTACATTGTTCATATTCAAAAAGGAACAGAAGTTTATACGCGAAAGGTTTTGATACCATAAAAACTAAAATCAACAATCGCCTGTTAACCTCAAACAGGCGATTGTTTTTATTAATGACCTAATTAGAAATGCATTGATTAATAACAGAACCCTTATTTTTCAAGGCTTTTTATTCGGAATGATTATTTTTGTCGCTTTTAATTTTTTAAAAGACTAATAAAGGAGATTGGATGGATCAAAATCAAACATCAGCTTTAATTGAAAACGATGCAGTTGTACTTGGGATATTAATGATGGTACTCGCAGGTATTTTTTATACCAGTAATTCTTCACACCCTGTATTTAAGAAGTTTTACAAAGTAGTACCCATGTTGCTGTTATGTTACTTTATTCCCAGCTTGTTAACCTCATTTGGTGTGGTGGATGGAGAACATTCTCAATTGTACTTTGTGGCTTCCCATTTTTTATTACCAGCCAGTCTGATTTTGTTAACACTAAGCATTAATCTTCGCGAAGTTTTTAAATTAGGAAGCAAAGCGCTTATCATGTTTCTAACCGGAACTGTTGGTGTGATTATAGGTGGACCTTTAGCTATTTTGATTGCATCGGCCATTAATCCGGATTTGATTGGTGGAGCCGGACCAGATGCTGTATGGAAGGGTATGACCACCATTGCCGGAAGCTGGATTGGTGGTGGTGCCAATCAGGCGGCCATGTACGAAATTTTTAAGCCGTCAGATAGGTTGTACTCCATCATGATTACTGTGGATGTTTTGGTAGCTGAGGTATGGATGGCTGTATTATTGATCGGAGTAGGTAAATCCAATCAAATTGATAATTATTTTAAGGCTGATGCCAGCAGTGTGGTATCCTTGAAAAATACCATGCATGAATTCAGTAAAAAAACGGCTCGTATTCCGTCAACAATAGATCTGATGGTGATTCTGGCCATTGCTTTGGGTTTGACCGGAATAGCTCATTTGTTTGCCGATTATTTAGCACCCTTTATTCAAAATCACGCACCTTTCTTAAACCGCTTTAGCTTAACCTCTAAATTCTTTTGGCTGATCATATTATCAACCACTTTTGGAATTGGTTTGTCGTTTACCAAATTCAGACAATACGAAGGGGCAGGAGCTTCTAAGATTGGAACTGTGTTTATTTATGTTCTGGTAGCAACCATAGGTATGAAGATGGATGTAACCAAAATATTTGATAACATTGGATTATTTTTAGTAGGAGCCATTTGGATGGCTATTCATGTAATTTTGTTATTGATAGTTGGTAAACTAATCAGGGCACCTTATTTCTTTCTGGCAGTTGGGAGTAAGGCCAATATAGGTGGAGCAGCCAGCGCCCCGGTAGTTGCAGCAGCTTTTCATCCTTCTTTGGCCCCGGTTGGTGTGTTGTTGGCTGTTTTAGGTTATGCTTTTGGTACCTATGGGGCATGGATGTGTGGATTGTTGATGCAGGCTGTGGCGTGATAAATCAATGTGATTAATGAATAATTCTCAATTATTCTTTTTAATATTTCGGTTAAATTTTTTAATTATTTTGTTTGAATTATTGAACAAGAACGTCTCATATTCTGTTTAAAATATCATACTCATTAATGAATCGGCACAAATTGAATCTTTCCTAATAAAATTGGTATAACCCATTATTTAAGATTTTATGTCTGGGAAAAATAGTATTTTAAACATTTACGATGAAGTGTTTAGTAGTAATCATGTATTATCAAAAGGGATAATAAAGCAACATATACAAAAGATCAAAGAGTTAGATCAAGTGCTGCCTCATAATTCCTCTTTCTTTATTCTTACCAATACAACGTTTAATAATTTTCCATTCGTAAGTCTTAATTTTCAGCGTCATTTGGGCCTGGATCCGGAAAAGATGAAAACCGAAGGATCACGTTATTGGTTAAGTCAGGTTCATCCGGATGATTTGCCTGTTTGGGTAAATATGTTGAATGATTTAATGCAATTTACCATGACACAAATAAAGCCAGAGAAGAGGAGATACCTGTCTTATACCTGGAATTTTAGAGTACGTAAATCAAATGGTAAGTATGTAAATTTGTATGAGCACCAATCACCCATGGAGTTGGATGAAGATGGGAAACCAATTGTAGGGTTAGGGCACATAACCGTTATAGGAAACGGTGATGAAATGCCAATTAAAGCATCGGTATGTATATTGAATGATGAAAATGAATATGAAACTATCTACAGCCGAAATTATTCTGGCCTGGCTTTAATCGAAGAAATATCAAACCGAGAAAGGGATATAATCCGATTGCTGGTATTGCGTAAATCAAGTAAAGAAATAGCTCAGCTTTTGCATATTAGTCGACATACTGTCGATACTCATCGACGTAATATTCTAAAAAAACTAAATTTAAAATCAACTGGTGAAATGGTAGCATACGCCCAGCTGCATCAGCTTTATTAAATACTCATATTGAGTATTGCTTCATATTATTTAGAATGGTTCTTTTGAAGGGTTTCAGTAACTGTTAAGAGTTTTTAAAAAATACATCTGGAATATCTAAAAGCTGTTGATTTATTAACCTAATTCAAAATAATATGAAGTTTAAGAATTATATCCAACTTGGTGTTGTGTCAATCATCTTAATTACTGCATTATATGGTTGCTCTGAACTTGGATTTAAGAATGATGATTCAGATGACTACTCAGAAGAAGAGGAAAATGGTATAACTATTCTGGATATAGATGTATCTCAACTTGAGATTGTATCATTTACATATCACGCAAAACTCAAAACAGGAGATAGTTATAATGGTGTGATTGGTCAGGAAGGAGCTATTGATATTAATATGGTTGCTACATCTGATTCAACTTTAATGTTTATAACTCCTTATGCCGCGGCTGGCGCATACCCAATTTATATGAACAATCTGGAAATTGATGGTTTGATCACTATTGCTGAAGTTGAAATTAATGATACACCTGAAAATATTTACAATGGATTTCAAAAGGAAGTATTATCAAATATTGAACAGCTGAATTCAACGGGGAAAGGAATGGAAACGGTTACAAAGGCATATAATCTTTTGGATGAATACTTTAATAACTATGCCACTGATGAAGAGAAGTATGATTTTGCAGTTTACTATTCTTCTAACCATGAACTCTTTCAAAATTTATTTCCTCTAACTAGCGTTGCTTCTTTAAAAAGTGACCAGATTGAAGGATTTAAAACATCCGTTGTTAGCTATATAACATTCCTTAAAATAGCCATTGTATCAGGTGTTGCAACGGGAGTATTAGTCGATTTCGGACAGCTTGAACTAGCAATTCCAACAGCTGTATTGACAATTATTGCAGCACAAAATGCATATGATGCTTATTTTACTGCATCCAATTCGCCTGTAAAAGTATTTGAAAGTGTTGTAGATAGGATAACCGAGGAGTTTGAGCAATCACTGAAATTATCAACAGGTGTACCGCTAATGTTTACCATTGATGAAGCAGAAGCTATTAACTTTCATTTGCGATTAAAAAGCGTATCAGAGAAAGATAGGACACAAGCAGGTTTTGGTGATTTTTTTGAAACATTTGATAGGCATAATGAATTAATTAAGGAATTGAATGGATATATAACTTATCTGAATGACTTTAATCTGGTTACAATACCCTTGTTTGATGAAGTAGATGTTTCAGAGCCTGACTCAATAGCATCTATTGGCGTTGATCAGAAAATGTATAAACAGCTCGAGTTTAGTCTTAATACAAATGTACTATCACTTAATAGTCGTTTAATAGAAGAAGGAGTACTTGAATTTACGCTTTCATCTGCTACTAATGAGGCCTTAGAAGATTCACTTGAATCATCCATTACAATGTATTATTCCGACGAATTAAATGAATACACTGAGGAGATTCCTATCAAAGTTTATCCAGTTGAAGAAACAAAAGAACATGTTTACGTAATGGATGTAGATGGTGAACCCAGATTAATTGAGGTAAGTTTAACAACAGGTAGAATTTTAAATGAACTGGTTAAGTTGGATGATGTATATGAGGATTTTATCTATTTAGATGAATCCAACCGATTGATCTGCCGTGATGGTTATAACCAATTAATTGAAATATCCTTAACCACAGGCATTGCCGAAACATTTCTGGCTAAACCATGTTCATCACTGGTATATAATCCGGCTAACAATATGCTGTATGCCGGGGCTTATGATGACCAATTGTTAGAAATTGATATTCCGGCCGGAGTAGTCAAGTCATCTATTGAAGTGGGTGATGGATTCGATCCAACTAATATTGTTTTATCAGAAGACGGCCAGAAGATAATTGGCCAAAATAATTCAGGTATTATCGCTGTGGAGATAGAGTCACAAAAGGTAATTCAGGTAAGTGAATCAATGGATTTTAATGATTATGAGTATATATTTTCTTCACCTGTAACAAAAAAGATTTATGCCATCGACAGATACTATAATTATAATGATGATTTGGTTAATTCCTTAGTTGAATTGTCCATTTCCACTACTGCAAATTCTTCTTATGTAGGTGAGACAATACTTTGTACTTTTGATGACTATTTTAGTGGCTTCGATTGTGCTGATGAGAGCGGTTTTATTGTATGTCATGATCATAGCAACCTAATAAAAATTGATATGAATACCGGCAATATTTCAGTGGTTAATAACCCCGGTACTTATTACATAGAAGATGTTTTTGTGATGAGCAAGTAACCAACTCTAAACTAAGAAACAACTCTGCTAATGTTATTGAAGCAGAGTTGTTTTTATTTTATCATCTTCTATTCCACCAAAGTATAAAACCGGTTATGGGCAGACTGGCAATAATTAAGCTGATAAGAAAGGCCAAAATTTTTCCGGGTAAACCAAGTATAGCCCCTGTATGGATATCGTAATTCATTTTTTCCAGTTTATCGGCAAAATCAGATTCATTGTATCGATCTCCTTTAACTCTTATTGGCTTTAAAGTATATTGATCGTAGAAGTATTCGTTGTGTTTATAATATTTACCTTTTATTAACCCAACCACCACTTCAATTGATTCATCTTTTTCCTTTAGGGTCGGTGACATATAAATACGCTTAGGATCTTTTTCCTGAGCAAGCGTTAAATAAAATGCCCTGTCGATTGCCGGAATACTATCAGTTTCCGCCAGATGAGCCATGTTGATATCAGAATGAGGATGTTCATGCTCTGCCTTTTGTTCACCACCTGAAGTGATGTAATAAAAGGCATCTCCAAACCAATTGAAACTCCAAACCAGTCCGGTTATGGCAAATACACATCCAAATAAGAGAATATAGAAACCCAGCACATTGTGTAAGTCCAGAATCAGCCGTTTACGGTTGTTGTTTCTTTTAAGGGTGAGACTTCTTTTTAATTGCTGTTTATTCCATTTTTTAGGCCACCACATAATCAATCCGCTTATAAGAATAATCAGAAAAATAAGTGTGCTTATTCCAATAATCTTTCTGCCGATATAGTCTGGTAACCATAAGTCCCGGTGACCATCCTCAATAAAATGAAAGAAATTGAACCTGCCTTTTCCCATGGGTTCTTCTTTTTTAATAAATCGGGCTGTGTAAGGATTCATATATACCACCTCAAAAGCAATCCTTCCTTCATCATTATAAATAAAGCCAACGGCCGCTGCTCCTTCTTTGTCTTCGTAGGTTAAACCGGTTGGTTCTATATAAGGTATATAAAATCTTGCAGTATCAATTAACTGACTGGGAGGAGCAAATGCTTGATCCTGAGCTTCCACAAATCGCCAGGGTTGAAGGCTATCTTCAATCTCCTGATGGAAAACATACAGAGCACCTGTAATAGCAACTATAAAGACAACGATACCTGAAGCCAGCCCCAACCAAAGATGAAGCCAGTTATTTATACGTTTAAATGTGGAAGGCATATATAATTTATTTTGGAGAGAACTTAAAAAGGTAACCAGCTTTAAACCTTTTATAAAGCCGGTTACCTTCAATCTGTGAAATTTTTATAATTTATAAATTCCGGCAATAAAGTTGGCTTCCAGCTCAGCGCCTTTAACAGCAGTATAGTCGTTGGTATTGATTTTATAAATATAAATACCATCATCTTCAGGTACAGACATGTAAATGCTGTTTCCATCCACTATTGAAACTGCAGCCAGTTTTCGACCAATGCCTGAGTGAACAGGAATACCATCGATGTATTCAACGGTTGCGTTATTTAAATCAAGTATTGCAGTCTGTAAAGGACTGTCTGACCAGGTTGCCTGTTCACTTCGGGTTGCGGTATTAATTTCGGTAAATACCTTTCCATTGCCCAGGTAAACCATGTGAGCAGTATTATATCCGCCTGTTACATCTTCAATATCAAAAAAGAAATCAGAATCAAATTCTGTTTCACCGCTGTTGATTTTTAAGATACCGGCTTGTTTGGTGTATTGGCTGAAGCCGTTGGCAGGGTTGGAATGTGATGTTGCATAAACATTACCGTCTTCATCCTTAATTAAACCGGCCATGGTTCCAAAACCACCAATCGGACCTACGCGAGAATCCTCGATTACTTTTACAAAAGTTAATTCAGGGTAATTAAATACAGCTACTTCGGCCATATCGGTTGATGGTGTTCCATAAGTTGACGGATCGCTGATGTAGAAGCTAACAAAAAGGTAGTCGCCACTAACCACCATTCCTGAATAAGCCGGTGAAGTTTGATCACTTAAACTGGTAACAGGGGTGTCTACTGTTTTACTAACTTCCAGGGTAGAAGTGCTGATTAAATGAAGACGAACAATATCAGATGAAGATGCCATTTCAATAGCAACCACATTGTTGTTGTCTCCTTTCACCACATCCTGAATGCTGTTATTGAAGGTAGTGAAACTTGCTGTCTCACTCAGGTTTCCTTCTGCATCTTTTTCAATTACATATAATCCGGTTGCACCTAATCCTCCGGCACAGAATATCTGGTCATCAATTTTATTGTATGAGTAATAGCCCATTTGAAGCATGTCCTCTCCAATAAAAGAAAGAGTACCACTCATAAGATCGTTAAAGGCAACTGAATAATACGAGTTATTAAAATTTTCGCCGTTGATACCTCCGGTGATAACAAAATCACCAGTTGAATTATTGTTCTCATTATCGCTGCAGGCAATCGTTGCGCCTGTTAATAATATGGCAGCAGTCAGCTGCATCATAGTTTTCTTGAAGTTGAATCGCTTCATTTTTAATTATTTATTAGTTATACATATTTCTTCAATCATAGGGTATATCTGAATTTGACCGAAAATGCCCTGCCCGGTTTTTGTAAATAATACTTATCGTAAAGTCTTGCATTTAAAAGGTTGCGACATTCGGCTGAGATATTGTATTTACCATTATCAAATGCATAGGAAAGCAAAACATCATGCGAGGTTTGTTGAGGAATGATATATTTTGGATTCTTCGACCACGACAGGTAGTAGTTTTGTGCATAGTTGAAGAAGTAATTGATGTTGAAATCATCACCTTCGTTCAGCATGTTTTTAAAATTCAAACCTGCATTGGCATTGCCAAATAAAAATGGAATATTAGGTACCCGATATTGATAATGAAAATTCTTTTTCCATCCGCCATTGGTGTAAGAATTGTCGTAAACAAATTCTGCCTGATCGGTAATATCCTGATAAGTAACGTTGGCCCCTAAATGAAAGATATCTTTGTACTGGTACTGAATATTACTTTCCACACCCATTGTCCGTGTTTGATTAAGATTGTCGTAATAGGTTACCGGACTGGCAATCTGAACAACGGTATAAATAAGATCTTTGGCTTCGCGATAAACAAAGGTGGCTCCTGTATTAATAGCATGATTAGCCCTTAACTTAAATCGATAATCGACTCCCAGGTTGAGGTTATCACTTTGTTCCGGTCCCAAATCTGGGTTGGGATCGATAAATAAACCATCCCCAAAAATCTCAAGGGGTGTTGGCATCCGATAGGTGTGCTCGTAAGATAATTTAACCTGTAATTTTGGAAGAAGGTAATACGATGAAGCCACACCATAACCTAGATTGGTTTTGTTACTTTCAACCGCTTCGGTTCGTTGTGTTTCTAGTCCAAAGTCAAAAAGTTTTGATGTTTTGGCAGTCAGATGTAGCAATTTGGCAAAAGCAGTGGTGCTCCATTTCTGGTTAATATCCAGTTTGTATGCCAATCCGGCAACATGCTTATTAAGCGATCGCTGAAAACGGTTTGGCAGGTAATCAGGATTTTCCTCATCAAAAGATTCTCTGTCGAAATAATTATAGGAGTAATTGAGCGCTATTGAATGAAGTGCATTGATGGTATAACTTGTATTAAACTGGCTTAGGAACTCTTTATCATCCAGTGTTGTATAAGTTTTGGAGTTTTCACCATCATTGCTTCCTTCAATGGTAAATGCTTCACCCAGCCAGTTAAATCTAACTCCGCCTAAGGTATCTATCACCTGCGATTTTTTGAAGTTGATAGCGCTGTACAAACTAACATCCAAACCAGGAGTAAATAAATCCTGTTTGTTATACCTAAATGTTGGGATAAGCGATTGGCTGTTTTGCACAATGCCTCCGTATACTGTTGCCATAGTTGCTCCATGCTGAACCTCTTTATCATTTGCTGAGGCCATCAAACCGAATAACAGGTTATCTGCGTATTTTTTATCTGTTAGTCCCGATTCAATTTTGATAGCTGCTGATCGGTATCTGTCATGAAAACGCTCAACTTCAGCAGTATCGATAATAGCATTATTGGAATTGGTGATGGGTACCCAAACTTTATAGTTATTATCTGAGTAGTTTATGAAAGCATTGCCTTGTAAGGTAAAGCCTGAATTAGTGTTGGTATGGGCAAAATTAACGGATGCTTTATGTGTGTTGAAGGAGCCATATGAGTAGGACAGATCCAAAAAATTCTGTTTTTTATTGGTAATGATGTTGACTGCACCTCCCAGTGCGTCTGTTCCTAACCAAACCGGCACAACACCTTTGTAAACATCAATTCGTTCAATCATATTCACCGGTATATCAGCAAAACTTAACGATGAACCAAAGTTGTCCATGGGCAGGCCATCCATAAAAAACTTCACCTGATCACCAGAGAATCCGTTGATGGTGAAGTTGGTATTCGATCCCATTCCACCTTCTTCGGTGATGCGAACTCCTGGAACCTTGTTCAGTACTTCTTTTACATTCGCAGTGCTGTTAAACAAATTCTTAGTAGAGACAGAAGTAACTGAGTAAGCCTGTTCATTGATCTGTGATACAACAGATTTACCACTCACTTCAATATCATTAATCAGATAACTCTTTTCAGTTAATGTAAATGAGAAATGGCCCGGATTAGAACCACCTAATTCAATATTTGATGAGTAAGATTCGTAGCCTAGAGAACTGGCCTTCAGAGTATATTTACCTTCTGGGATATTTTTTAATTCGTAATAGCCATCGAAGTTGGTTACGGTTCCGAATTCGGTATTTGCCAATACAATGTTAACTCCCGGCAACAGCACACCTTGAGATGATTTAACAGTGCCGGTCATGTTAAAATTACTTTGACTATACGAAAATTGAACAATCCCCAGCAATAAAAAGCAAGTAATTAAATGCTTAACACAACTTCTCTTTCCCAACAGATACAGATATTAATGTTTTTCTCGGTTGACAATTCAAAGCATTTGATAATGCTATTGTCAGATAACGTGGCAAAGTTATCTTCGGGAAAAAGACGCATCAATCCCTAAATTTGGGGAATTTACAAAGGTGTTTTGTTAAGTAAACTTACTGATTGCGTTATACAATTTAATTGCGATAGGTATCTATTCCATAGGAAAAGGAAGGTTTGCCTTCCATTTGACAGATGCTTTAGTGGTATTTAGTTCTTCGATTAATAAAAGAGCATATTTTATGGTCTGACGCATTCCTTCCAGTTCCCACTCCGGATTAAAATCATCTCTGACTGTATGATAATCCTTACCCCAGAATTCAGTGTAATTTCTCTCACCGGTTATCTCATCTTCACCTGCCGAAATCCAGACTGCAGGCACACCGTAACGGGCAAAAGAAAACTGATCAGAACGGTAAAACAATCCTTGATTCGACAATGAAAATTGTGAGTAACCCAGTCCGTCTTTTTGTGCCAGTTTTGTAATGATCTCTTCAAAATCGGAGAATCGGGCACCAATACCCATAATGCTTTTTGCAGCTGACCAAACAGGAGTTGACTCCAGATTTATATTTGCAATGATATTGCTTCTGTTGGTGTTCTGGGCATAGTATTTTGAACCAAGTAAACCTGATTCTTCGGAGTTACATCCCAATATGGTAACTGAATAATACAGTTCGTTCTGATGTTCTTTAAGTATCTTGGCTACCATCATCATTGCAGCTACAGCCGAACCATTATCGATGGTTCCGTTATAGATGTTCTCACCCTCTTTTCCGGAATTCATACCCAGATGATCGAGGTGTGCACTGATAACGATTCGCTCGTCTGTTTGTCCTTGTATGTGAGCCACAACATTATTGTTGAGAACATTTCTGAAACTGTTGTCACCACTAATGTGTGCCTGAAAACCAAGCTCCACCGGTTGAAAGTCGTTTGTTTTGGTTTTTTCGTATAACTCATTTTTGTTTAAACCTTTGCTTAGCAAGAGTTTGTCAAAACTGCTTTCCTTCATCCATCCTCTGAATTGTAAATTATTTTCCAGTTCAGACTCGATATACAATTCTTCTCCCGACCATGAGTTTTTAACTACATTCCAGTCATATCCTGCAGTTTCATCGGTGTGAATCAATAAAATACCTGCAGCGCCACGTCGGGCTGCTTCTTCTATGTGGTAAGTCCAGCGCCCGAAATAAGTAAGTGTTTTGCCTTCAAAAATATCAGGATTATAAAAACCCGGATCGTTTACTCTGGTGATAACCAGTTTGTTTTTCACATCTACATCTTTGTAATCATCCCAGTTCCAGATATCTGTTTTAATGCCAAAGCCAACAAAAACAACATCTGCCGTCAAATCAATATGTTCTTTTTCTGTAGTAAACGAACCAACAATATCATCAATGTAATTAAGTTTAATTCCATTTGCTTCGGCCATAACTCCTGTGTTTGAAAAGCCTTTCATCACAAATGGTTGCAGGTATGAATTGTTGTTACCCGGCTCCAGATCCATATATTTACAAAGACTCTGAACATAGATCTCTGCCAAATCACCACCTCTGGTTCCCGGAGCCCGACCTTCCAGTAAATCATGACCCAGAAACTCCATTACACTTTGCATCTCGTTTTTTGATAGCTGATCAGCCCTTTCTTCAATCGTTATTTTTTCAGGTTGAGAGCAGGAGCTGATAAGAAGTATTAATAACAGTGCATAAAGCGATTGTAAACTTTTCATTTGAATGGTGATTATATTTTTAAATAGAAGGTCTTAGTTTATGTTCAAATCTATGAAATTAATATTGAAGAATAACCGATTAAGCCTTATTGCTTCGAGGAGGATTAGATTATTTCCTCAATCTTTAATGTTTTACCATTAAATTGGACATCAACACCTGCCTGTTTATCCTTTAATATTTTGCCCACGGGTGAGGCAAGTGAAATAGAATAGTAATCCTGATTTTCTATTTTGATCTTTCCCAGTGCAATACTAATAAAGTAATTGCCCAGGTTGGTTTTTACCAGACTACCAAAACTTACTTTATTAGTGGAAAGGGAAGCATTTACTTTTGCAAGATCGTGGTTTGCTTGCTGAAGCTGACTCATTTGTACTCTCAGATTATTGAGTTCAATCTGCATCATTTCTCTTCCCGTTTCAAACTTATCACCGGCACTACTCTTAGTATCATTTTGCATCGATTCAATGGTTTCTTCCATTGCTTTCGACAGTGTGGTCATCTTCTCATTAAGTAGTTCCTGCATTTGATTCACAAGCTGATGTTTTATATCGATGCTGATCTTCATTTTAGTTCGTTATTCAAGGTTGTTTTTCTCAAGCCATTCAGGATAATGTTTATTGATAAGCTTTGATGGCCAGGTACCATAATAGGCATAACCGGCACGGCGTTCACGCTCAATCTCTGATAAATGATAATGAATAACCTTATCACGTCCGACGAATATGGCTTTATTGGTTTCGATCTCATAAAAACGTGCCCACAAAGGTTCAGCATCATTTTTAGGTTCTGCTTTACGATCCTTTTTTCCATCAGAGTCTTTAAAATTTGAATATTCCAGATTATTAATCTGGACTTCTTTAAACCATTCGACAGCACTTTTAATGGCAGTAATCACTTCGTCTGAAGGATTATCAATTTTCATTAAGAAGCGAACAATGTCAACACTTTCGGATCCTGATAATGATGGAGGTTCAAAGTTTCGAGCCCAAACGGGTTCAAAGCTTTCTTCATCGTGTTGCGCACACCACACGGTAAGTTTCCCGTTAACTTTAACCTGAGTTTTTAAAATGCATTGAATGCCCTTTTCGATAGCGTTCTTGGCATGCTCGCGGTATTCTGGTTTTACAAAAATAAATTCGTTTTTCCCTTTTGCGACTTTAGAGAGCAATTGCATCACATTCATCATTGCATTGTCGTTGTAGGTTATCGCTGTATAGTATCCTTCTCGTAACGGATAAAACTGTGGCCAACCGCCATTTTCATATTGCGATTCAAACAAATAATCCAAACCTTTATAAAAAGCTGTTTCGTATTTTACATCCTCACTGGCATTAATCATGAGAGCAAGGAAATGAATGGGTACAGTTGTGGCATTATTATCAATGGTATTGGAGTTTTTGCCGTGATGTGCATCGTCCAGCAGCTCATCTGATTCAGGTGTGACTGTAATATCGGTATTCTTTGGCCAGGCACCTTCGTCAGACTGGTAAAGAAGTATAT
The DNA here is from genome assembly GCF_050589785.1 of Carboxylicivirga caseinilyticus. Lineage (NCBI taxonomy): Bacteria > Pseudomonadati > Bacteroidota > Bacteroidia > Marinilabiliales > Marinilabiliaceae > Carboxylicivirga > Carboxylicivirga caseinilyticus. The sequence continues at coordinate 234,069 of NZ_JBNGOX010000001.1, forward strand.
TGTCAGCTATTTGAGTAGCTTCATTTGACTTATACCAGGCTGGTTTTTGTTTTAGGATATTTTTTCCGGACTCTGATTTCAGTTTTTGAGCATTGCAAAAAGCTGAAGTACCTATTAAGATTGAAAGAACTAAGGCTATTTTTTTCATAACATTTATTCGGAATCAGACATGGTCAACTTTATAAATATGTTTCAATTAAAAGAGTTAAAATTAAAACATTAAGCAGTTATTTAATCTAATGTAGATAGAAAATTTATTACATTTGAATAAACATCTTAACCTAGCTTATGTCTAATTTACTTATGATTGCTGGAATCGAATTAATAATTGTTCTCTTAGTTATTGTATTTGTATTGTTATTGCCATTATTGGCTTTAATAAGCATATTAAAAAACGAATTCAAAGGTAATAACAAAATTGTATGGGTGTTGGTCGTTTTGTTTTTACCATTTTTTGGATCCATTCTTTATTTTACGATGGGTAAAAATCAAAGAATATAAACAAAAAGCCCCAAAACAAATGCTTTAGGGCTCCTTTTCATAGATTCAGAGTAGTTTGCGCACTATCCCAATGCACAATAATATTTTATGATTCCTGGCATGTTTGGTGCGCCAGATCTTTTATTTCCAGTATAGCACCATGCAAATCACTTATTTCTTCTTCGGTGGGTTGTTTAATTGTGTATTTATCCAAAGAGCAAATCTCCTGTATGCTTTCGTATTTCAGGATGCGATCCTTTAATTCCGGATCCAGGTCTATTTCGCGTTCCAATCCGAATATTAAATCTGAAAAGGTATGATTGTCAGGTAGGTTATCCTTAAAATCAAGAATGGCCATCACATAGCTTTCAAGACCCATCGATAGCATATTATATCTGATATCCGTACCGAATTTACTTGTCTTACCCGGTTTAGGCATGCCGTTCATATACTGATCACCTTCTTTCAGCCAGCTCTTCCAGTTGTTTTCTTTTATCATCATAGCAAAAGATTTTACGTGTTATTTCAGTAGCATTACGATGCACAGTTTGATGAGCAACTTGAGCAGGCACCCATACAATCGCCTTTTACAACCGTATCTTTAGCAGTGAACAGATTTAGTTCATCAGCTTCCTGCATCTTAATGTTGTCAGTAGCACTCCCTCTCTTGGCTTTGTAAACGGTTAAACCCATATTCATACACATCAGGTAAGTTAACAAAGGCATTCCTTCGGTAATGATGGTTTTAACTCCCTGTGCCTTTAGCTGAACACATAGATTGCCAATATTCCCTATGTCGTAAGTATGAGGTTCAACAACATATGCTTTATCTTCATCATTATAAATACAACCAAAGTCGGCGCTGATCAATGGACCTACAGTTGATTCTTCAGGGGTACTGGTTCCAGTCATTGGCAAAAATACTTTCATAATTGTATTGTTTTTGAGTTCTACCTTTATTTGAGTAATTGATTACCCAAAAGAAGTGCCAAGAGGGTCTATTTGTACATTATCAAATATTTAGGCATTTATATGAAAGGTAAGTTCTACATATATGTAAGTTTTAAGAGTAGCTGATTACAATATTGTATTGAAACATTGATTCATTAATATTTCACTCTTCAAGGTGTAATTCATTGATCCTTTTTAAATCTGACTTCCGTATGGCAAACAATTGATAGAAAAATAAAAATTGTAGATTTGATGCATCAAAGCATGATTATGATTGAAAATAGAATATTGGTGGTGGATATCGAAACCACAGGTTTTTTGAATCAGGGAGGTTTAATTGTTGAGATTGGTATGGTATTGCTTAATCTCGAAAATGGTGAAGTGGAGCCAATATATGATTCATTGATTTGTGAGCCAGGGTTTAATTGGAATCATACAACAGGCGGTTTCGGTTGGATCTTTCAAAATTCAGATTTGACACCGCAGGAGGTATTCGATGCACCATCATTGGAATCACAACGGGAGTCTATACAGTTTCTGTTTGATAATCATAGAGCTACAGCCTTTAATAAACGTTTTGACTTTGATTTCCTGCGTGACCGGGGATTTCGTATAACAGAATTGCCGTGCCCAATGGTGGAAGCAACACCGATTATAAAACTTCCTTCACGAAATGGATATGGAGGATATAAATGGCCTAAGGTTGAAGAGGCATGGCAGTATTTCTTTGGCAACACGGGTTATATTGAAGCACACCGGGGAATGGATGATGCAGCTCATGAAGCTAAAATTGTATATGAACTATACAAAATGGGTGCTTTTGTAGTATAGTTTGTAAGAAATAAGAACGGTTCTTTATGAATCATCAAAATTAAAAGAACCGTTCCAATCAATTATTTATCTATTTCATTCAACTTTATCACATCGGCAAAGATCAGTCGGTCGGTTTGTTCTGATTGTTCCAGCCTGTTTTGATAAGCTGCGGGTAAATCAGGAATTCTGTTCGGACCTCTTTCGTATTCTTCAATCACAATGGAGAAAGGCGCTGTTTTATAGCGGGGGTGCAATTTAAATTCTTTCTCAATTCTGAATTTACTTCCTGAAATGTATTCTTTCCGGGTAATAGGGTAAGTAATAGTTTCTTCTTCAAGCCTTTTGTCAGTCTTACCATCAGTGATTATCCCATAAATGGGTTGAGCCATTTCAGTGTCGAGGAATGATATCTTCACAAAATTGTAATTACCATATTTGGCATTGCCCGGATTATAGATTGTACCCTCAATGGTTAAGGTGAACTTTGAATTCTGATCATCCTTTTTAAACTGCAGTGTTGTTTGTCTATCCGGAACCAATTGGGTCATTTTGGCCACAACCACCTGCGATAGGCAAACATCACTGTTATCCTCACGAACTGAATGAGGCTGATATCTGGCCAGAATTAATTTCACAAATGGGAAATACATCGATTGAGGATCAATGGCTAAATCGCAGAACCAAAGTTGACGTTCCTGATCGAAATGAACCGGATAGGCAACCACTTTAGCCAGTGCACCTGCTTTGCCCGGATACTGAAGCTTTGTGTCAATAACAGGATTCATCCTGAAGTCCTGTGGCTGAGGGGATACATTTTCAGGCCGGGTACCATACAATATCGGATCGATTCCCCAATGTGTATAGTCATTGGTATAACCTGCATTGGCCGACATCATTGTGGTAAATGTTGCATTGGATTCAGGTAAAATCACACCCAGCATCTCATCATCTCCCGATGAAAACCATGGGCGTTTCAGATAAACTCTCAAGCCACCACCCATTCGTTGATGTCTTACAGCATCTTCTGTGTGCGTTTTACGCCATTCGAAAGTAGGTATGATATAATCAATTTCGGGTGCTTTGGGTCTTGCTGAACTCAAAATGTTCACCTTTTCGAGCCATTCACTTTCGCGGGTGGTAGTCAGGTTGCTATTCGAAGCCAGTATTTTATCAAAATATTCACGATATCGCGAAGTTGCAACCAGTTTATAATCTACCCAGCGATGTTTGGTGTCTCCAAATTTATGCTCAAGAGGTTTAATTCTCAGGTTCATCTGTTTGACAAAACCAAACCGAGTTGCCTGAATATCATATCTTACTTTTTGGGCAAGGTTGGTTCGTGCCGAAACTTTGGTTTTTTGCAACTGTTTAAACTCTGTGTTTTGAGCTGCAAATAATTGATTTACTTTTCGGGCTTTAGGTTGTGGTTGGGCTTCAAAGCGTTGTGGGCTCTGTGGCTTAATACGCATGATTGGCTTAACCTTCAGATTTTCCACCGGAGCAAGTTTAAGCTCTTCTGCTTCGGGCACCGTTCCCTTGGTAATTATATCATCGTGATAATTAACATGAATGTCTGATATGGAATTTCTTCCGGTTTTTTCTTTGATTTTTATTGAAATACCATCGTCATAAGGTTCGGTCCATTTTGCCTGAAATTCAACCTTCTCAGTACTCTCGCCATGAATATCAAAACGGGTGTTGATCAATGCAAAAGTGGTATTGTAATCTCTGTCAGGTATCAATTCTTCAATAATCGGAGCGTCAACAGGCTGTTGAACAGCGTGCACCAGTTCAATCTCACGCGATGGACTCACCATCCAGTGCTGACCTGATACCGCCAGTTTTTCAAGTTCGCTGATATTGCCAGGATTATCATTGATAATCATTTGCCAAATGGCTGATAGTTGTTTCAAATCCTCTTCGCGCCAGAATGTGCTGAACTTTATTTTGGTACGGATTCCTTTGGGCAGATAGACGGTGAAAATGCTTTGTGAACCATCCCATTGGGTATTCATCTCGCCTTCTTCGAGTCTGATACGTATTTCTTTGGCATGATACCAGTCGTCGGGAATGTTGACATCATTGGTATTGCTGGCTTTTATTTCATCGTTCCTGAAGAAGCTGAATAGACGTGGATTAAACTCCTGCGTATGTGTGTTTTCATATCCTTCAGCAATAAAAAGTGCTACCCCTGCTGCCATTGGATCAGGAAGGTAGATAATCTCAACATCAGATGGTTTGTAAATCTTTTCTTTGTTTTCCTCATCCTGTTGATACAAACCTTCGTGGTTAGTTATGATCTGATAGATTTCTTTTGCTGACTGTGGATCATTCTTAAACGCCTGCTCAAACTTATTATGGGTTTCAGCCATCAACTGACTGTTTTTGGGTGGTAAAAGGAATCGTTGCGAGTAATCATCAAACTTCAGACCGTTAACCATGTGATCATTTTCATAATCAGTTGACGATTGGTCAAAGTTACTTCGGATAACCATTTCTTCCAGAAATTCTCCATCCTTCAATTCATTACCGGCCAGTACTATCGGGCTGGCCAATGGTTCGTATCGCATATATCTGATATTCTCGCGGATGGTTTGTCCGGGGGATTCACTTTCATGATCAATAGGAACACTGTTACCAGCCAGGTCAACAGCACGAACCCTAACCTGGTAATCTTTACCAAATCGAAGTTTAGGTAATGTGCCGGGTATAATTTTCGACTGGGCATTTACTTTAAACTCCAGGTCGGGATCAAACTCATATTTTTTAATCTCATCAATCTTTGATTTATTCACAAAGTCACGTTTATTTTCATCGTCTCCGTCAAAGTCATCCGATTCATTGATGGCATAACCGGGTTTGCGAACCGATAAACTCCAACCTTCCCAGCGGGCCAGTGTTTCCGATACGAAAACATCGTCCGGATCATCCGGATCTTCAGCAATACCTAATTGAATGAATCCTTCATCGGGTACAATATCTTTAATAACTTGCGCATTATTTCCCTCATCAAACCAGTAATATTCATCCTGTTTCTGATGTAACGAAAACCAACGATCGGGTTCATCATTATAGGCAATATCCATTCGGTAACCCTGAATAACATCGGTAGAGTACAGTGTTTTATCAGGTATCTTTATTTTGAGTGCAAGGTTTTGTAAGGTGGGTTTTTGTTGAAGCTGTAGATTTTCAATTTTCCCGCCAACACGTTTCAATTTTTCTTGTTTCAACTCAACTTTTTTTACCGGAGTGGCGACAAAAGCCTGTTTTAATTGAACATTTGTTTCGATGCTTCGGAAGAGGTGTTCGGCCATTCCGTTTTTGGTGATGGCAATACCTGCCGAGCGCATAAATGGCAATCCTTCATCCTCAGGAGGTTCAGGCTCTTCGATCTGTTTTATCTGCAACGCCCTGCTTTTTAGTAATTCGGCTCTTATTTCGTAAAACTGGGCAATCTCCTGTACTTTGTTTTCTGCCATGTTATTGGTCTTAAGAGCAGTACCATCAGCATCAATTTGTACAACAGAAAACTCGTTTGTATTGATTTTTACAAAGCCCTTATCGAATATCGAATCTGATTTATCACCGATGTAGAAACCTTTGTCGGTAATGTTATAAGCCGTTGGAGGTAACGAAACTGTTGTGCCTTCTTCATCAAATTCAAGTGCATTTATTACCAGTTGTATGGAACCCGAATCGGGGATAGATTTAGTGTATGGAATGGTGAAATCCAATACTAATCCCAGTTTCCGCATTATTTGAGGATAGCTGTTGACAACAGCCATGATATCATGAAATTCGAAACGTGGTTTTTCCAGTTTAACGGGAGTGAGACGTGTAATGATTTTTCGATCTACCCTATGAAACTGTCTTAGCTGACCAAAATCGTCCTGTGGTTTCATGGTTGCGGCGAACTTCATAAACTTATCACGACGAACATCGGATTTGATTTTTATGTCGTTATTATCGTTTTTGAAATACAGTTGTTCAGCCTTGATTTTTTTTACCCGTTTGGGCTTCTCCGATTCTTCAATGGTATTTACATCCAGTTTCATTCTGGAGATGGCACCAAACTTATTTTCATCGACAAAAACATCGGCAGAAATCTTTCTAACCGGATTTTGAATAGCTGTTTCCTTGTAGCTTTTCAGCACAAAATCGTTGATGTGTTTTACCGGGAAAGAGTAAATATTCTTTTTTGGAATATCTTCTTCATCTTTAAAATCATCGACCTTAATATCTTTATGAAAGATGTTTTCGAATAGCTGGGTATCGATGTTTTCTTCTGCCAGTTCAGCATCCAGAATTTCACCGTTTTTTAGCTTAAACTGAAAATCGGCATCAAGTAACTTATGCGGAAATTGGAGGATATCTTCAAATTCGGCAAGTGTAGTATCTTTGGGTGTTGATAATTTTATGGTTGTATAAACCGATAGTTTAAGAAACGATTCCCCATTTTTTTCTATTCGTTGATGAGGTAAGGTTGTAAATATTATTTCTTGTGGCATGGTTCTTCTTATTGATGGAAAAATTGAGTGTAAATTGATAAAGTGTTAGCTTGCAAAGGCGGCGCAGTATTCCTGCCAGTCGTCTTCGTCTATCATCTCAATAAATTTCGGATCGGCATCAGCTCCTTTCAATTCGCGTCGTACAGTAACTTTAACCGTTTTGCTAAAGAACAACACTTCCACTTTAACTTTTAAGGTAGCTTCACCTTCCAATTTCTGAACTTTATCGTTAATGATAACAGCGCTAAAGGCCAGATAAAACTCAAGTGATAAGGATATCAGACCAAGAATGGACAAGTGACCGTTTAAGCGGAGGTAACCGGTTAAGGTCGTTGTCTTTTCACCTTCTACAATCTCCATTTTGTAATAGAATCCTCCCATGGCTGAAACTCCACCGGAAGCGACGCCAACATTTAGCGACATGGCTGCACCAAATTCAAAGGCCGCCTCAAGCGACTGAATTCCTTGTAAAGTGGTTACCATCATAAAGTATCCGCCACCACCAAAACATGAAATGGTTAGCAAGAACGGATTCTCACGTTTACAGAAATTAAATCCCATCGTTAGCGGAGCGCCGGTAAATGGCAATGTAATATTAGCTCCTAGGCTGATGTTGGAAATCATACAGATACCCACTTCCACATTCGGAATAGCCAGATCGAAACCTGCAGTAACTCCTGTTGGTTTGAGTTTGATGTACGGACCACTGTCTGAAAATCCGTCACTCGGAATAACACTTTGCAGATTGTTGACAAAGTTAAGGACCCCTTTAAATTGTATCGGATCATTCTTATCGATATCCACTTTAACATCAGTCTTTTCCGATGATCCGGTTTTGAACTCCAGATAATTGAATTTGACTGCCAGTAATGGAACAATATCAATCCCAAATTTTTCGAAACGTGCTTTCCCGTTCATCGAGGCTGGCTTATCAGCATCAAAAGGTTTTTCAAATTTGGTTGTTATTGATAGGGCATTTGATGGATTATCTACATTTACATTCAGCAGATCCGGAATGATTTCCATTGTTTTCCCTCCCAATTCCGGTTGCCATTTATATTCGGCATAAAAGGCTTCTTCGGTCAAATAGGTTTTGAGGTTTGGAATTCGAGGAATGGCATCATTCAAAGCCTGTAACAGTTCGTTGACCTTATTTTTAATAGCTTGTTTCAGACTATTGATCTGGTCCTGTATCAATTGTTGACCATTTTCCGCTTCTTCTTCCAGCAGCAGAATCTGATTCTTGATGTCGTCAATATCTTCACGAATTGACGAAACTGCATTTTTCATTCCGTTAAAGGCACCACCCAGCTCAAGTGGAGAACCACTTTTGCCAAAAAGTAAGGAGAAAATATCAATGACTCCAAAGATTTTGGCTACCGGAAGATCATCGAAGACCTCAAAGAATTCATTGGGAACAAAGTTTAAAGCTTTTAAATCATCCAGTTTACCATTAATAGGTCCCTGTAATTTGCTAAGGCCTGAAACGCCCATGTTTGGAACCAGAAATCCTCCTGATTTATCAGAACCACCCGAAAAGTCAATTCTGTTATTACTGGTTACCCTGGCAAATACTTCGCCGTCGTTGTTGTCATCCTCCAAACCAATGATGACAGGTTCACGAATTCCAGTCAGTTCAGATATTTGTCCAACAAACACCTTGGCTTCTTTCATCTTTGGATGAAACTTAATTTCTCCGGCTGCCTGAACGGGATAAATCTGAGCATCAAACTTAATCATCTCTGTTTCGAAAGAAGTATCACCATCTACCAGAAATTCGGAATAGGCCACCTCTTGTCCGTTGAAATCTGTTTCGGTGTATGTGCTGTTGTAACTATTTGATGCATTTCCCCGGTATTTTTCAATTACCTGCTCCATTAATGAGGAGTCTCTGGCAATTCGGTTTTCCATAAAAGCCAGTGGCATTCTGAAAGCGTGTTCTTTACCTTCTTTATCAGTGGCTACAATATCAAATTGGAATGGTGCATTAGATACATTGATATAGAAATTATAGGTAGTGTTGGCTCCACTATTAGCTAATTTGAATCTATTTGAGCCGCCGCTATTCGCAGACACAGTTATCAAAGTGCTTTGTTCCGGATTGTCAATGTTAGGTGTTTTTTCGGTTTTGATTCTGATTGCCTGGAATGGGAATTCAATGAAATTACCATTTGGATCATTTCGTGAATACAATACCTCTTTTTCAAGCACAACCACAAACATTCGCTGACGATTAAGAGCAGCTTTGGTTTGAGGATGGAATTTACGTTCAGTGATTTTTACAACAGCTGCGCGGTGACCGAACGGAAATAAATAACCTTCTTCAACAATCTTTACAAAATGATCACGCCCCAGAGTAGCAATGTGTTCCCATTCAATAATATTCAGATACGTATCTTGTGGAGTTGGAACATCAAAAAAAGCATGCCAGTCGAGGTATGCCCCCAGCGTTGTAAGCATCAGGTCGTTTACAGGAACAGGAAATGGAGTAAAACCAGCCAGGTAATTAGAAGTGGTATGCACAAGCTTCTGCCGGTTGTTAGCATCTAGGGATGCCATAAAAGGGTAGTTTCGTTCCTTGGCAACTTCATAGTTCTCGTCGGCATCATCAGCCCACAGAGCCCTTATTGTTTTCAGATGAGGTAATGCCGTTCCTGAAGTTTTATTGTTTCGCAGCTTAACACCAAGCCTGGTGTGCCACAATTCCGATACTTCGCCTTTATTGGTCGAAAGACGATCCAATATCCTGAATTCTGTTTTAAGCTGTTGGTTTTTATTAATTGTCAGATCTTCAGTGTTTCGAAATTCAACCTGTGTTTTGTGGTAGAAATCATTTGTTTGATTAGGTGAAATATACATGAGGGTAGGAGCCTCTATAGAGGTGCTACTCTCCGGAATAGGTTCTACCTTCCAAACTATATTTTTAATGATTGCTGCGTTAAAAGATGGTTTTATGGTTGCAGCTGCTTCGGGTTTCAGAACTTTCTGAATTTCATTATCATCGTATACCTGCAGATTTCTGACTTTAGATGCATTGTTTTCTGCCAGCTTAATTCCAAAATCAGTGGAAGGACTATTGAGGTATTTAAGTTTTTTATTAGGCTGAATACGTGTCTTTTTATCCAATTGCAAGCGCATTGGTCTTTTGGCTACCCGCAATGTTGGCAGCTTTATCCATGCTCTTGGATGAACCCTTAAGTTGAATTTGCTCCAATCCAGTAAGGCCTCCATAATTAGAGGGAATCCTTCGCTGTTCGCAGGTAATTCATAAACCAAGCGGCTTTTACGGGCTCTAAGATGTTTGGCAGGTAGTTGAATATCTCCAGCTGATGTAAGGTGGAAACCGGGTTCTGGTATAGATGTTGATTCGTAATAAGCTTCCTCCAGGGTATGCTGACTTTGGAAATATACATAGATAACACCGGGTTTTTTAGCATTATCAAGCTCGAGATAAGAAGTTTGGTTTTTATGGATAAAACTGAAGTTATGAAATACAAACTCAAGCATCACCATATCTTCAGGTCGAAGCACTTTTATTGAAATAGCCGACTGAGGTTTGAACTTAATCTGATCATACTGGATTTCCAGTTTTTGTTGAGTAGGTTTTACTTTTCGGGTATCTTTCTGTTGAATTTGTTGTGTTGTCCTTCTAACCGGCTCCTGTGTATTGGAGCGATCTGTGAAGTTTGCAGTATCATTTGTGTTTAAGATTCTAATCGGATCAGATTGAAGATATTCTGCACTAAGGGTAGTTGCATTTTCTATTTTTGGTTTAAATGACTTTAAGTTAGGTTCCAGAATCACCTGATCGAAGTGTGAACTAAATCCAAATGCTTCAATATCCGGAATTTTATCATTTTGTTCTAACTTAAAAGCTCCCAGTTTATTTTGAATCCAGGTACCACTTTGGGGTAGACCTGCCGCAATATATTGATTGGTTTTATCTTGTTCGAGATATTCTGAGTAACAGAATATGTGATCAATTGGAATTTCGCTGTCATTAAGATTTCCAGGTTTAAAATTCAAATGAGAAACAATCGTGTTTATCCACAAAAGTTGGATTGTGCCTGTCTCAATGTTTAAAGGTACAATCTCATTCTGGCGACTGATAAATTGTCCTTCATTCAGTTTTGTTTGTGAAATATATTCCTGCCAACCCTTAAAATCATGAATGGTTATGCGTGTAGTTTTATTGATTGATGATTTAATAAATTGTGGATGGCCAGATGGAGTAATGATTAAATCAGAACAGTAATATTCAGAATTGTTTAAACAACATCTGATTCTGTTTTTTGAGTAAAGTTCTACACTCCAGTCCGGTTTCAGGTTAATGATAAATTGTCCGACTAAATCAACTTGTTCATGGGAGTTCAATCGAACTAAACTACTATGGATATTAGCAGATTTTTTGATGTCTGAGGTATCATCAATCCAATCGTTAAAACAGAATGAATTTTGATAGTCAAATTCAGGAATCGTTAGTTCGCAATGATTGCCGTTTTTACTTATCTCGGCATTTACCGAAAACCGTAGATTAGTTCCTTTAAACTTTAGTTTGGAGGCTTTAATACGGTGGTAATTGTCCGATTCGGTATGCTGTACATTGAATCCCTTCTCAAAAAAAGCATTTGAGAATTGCCATACCTTTCGGCCATTTTTTGAGACTGTTAAACCATTTCTTGTTTTCTGAACAGAAATAGATGAGGAATCCATGGCTTTTAAGGAACCAATAAAAGGATTCCAGGCTAGAGAGCCCAGACCAAGAGCTTTAACAAAATTTCGTCTACCGATTAGTTTAGGAGATGAACTGGCAGGATGCACAACAAATTGTCGTGCTTTTTTCAGTTGTAGGTGTTTAAAGCGCATTTCGTTTTGAATTAGGTCGAATCAAGTTACGCGAATAATATTTGAAAAGAAATACCTTGATGAAAATTTCAGATTTAGAATCTGTTAGTCGAATTACTACACAATATTTTTCTCTTAAGTTTTATCGTATCTTTGTGCCAACTTACAGTACTTCAAATAAGATTTATCTGTAATCAGAACGTAAAAAAGCATTATGAAATTTGAAGAATTCGGGCTTAATGCCAGAGTGTTGCAAGGAATAGAAGAATTAGGATATAAACGACCAACAGATATACAGTATAAAGCCATACCTGCAATTTTGCAAGGAGAGGACGTTTTGGGTATTGCTCAAACCGGTACCGGAAAATCTGCAGCATTTGTCATTCCTATTCTTCACCTCTTACAAAAAAAACGGGCTGCTAAAGATGCAGGTGTTCGTTGCATTGTGATGACACCAACTCATGAATTGGCTCTTCAGATTACAGATGTTTTTAAAAATTTAGGTAAGAATACAACACTGAAGTTCACTGCAATTATTGGTGGAACCGATCAGGATAAACAGATTGAACGTCTGCAGAAGGGAACCGATATAATTATTGCTACGCCGGGGCGCGTTTTTGACCTGGTGAATCAGGGGCATCTGAAGATTTATAATGCTGAGATTCTGGTTCTGGATGAAGCTGATCACATGCTTGATTTGGGCTTTTATAAAGATATTCAGGACTTGATTAAGTATCTTCCTAAAAATCGTCAGACACTATTTTTCTCGGCTACCATTGATAAAAAGATTAAGAAACTGGCTTATTCTTTGGTAAGAAAGCCCATTCGAATTCAGATATCGCCGAAAGATCCGGTTGCTAAAAACATTGAACACTCACTGGCGCACATCGAGATGGATCATAAAAGATTTTTTCTTGAGCGTATTGCAACTTCCCATCCTGATAGCAGAATTCTGGTTTTTGTTAGGACTAAAGTACGTGCTGAGCGTGTTATGAAAGCTATGGAAAGGGTGGATATAAAAAGTGTTACCATTCATAGCGATAAGTATCAGGATGAACGTACCAAGGCAATGAATCTTTTTAAGAATGGCGATGTAAAAATGCTGATTGCAACTGATGTAAGTGCCCGTGGAATTGACATTCCAAATGTTGATTATGTAGTTAACTACGATATGCCCGATCAGGCAGAAAACTATGTTCACCGTGTGGGCCGTACCGGAAGAGGAAAGCAAAAAGGTTATGCCATTTCGTTTTGTAGTCCTGATGAAAGAGAATTGTTGGATACAATTGAAAGTTATGTTGGTTACCAGTTGCCAGTAACAGAACTGGATAAAGATGATTATCTGGATACCATCGATTTTTCAGCTGAAACAAGCACCGATTGGAAGAACCTGATGAAAGAAGCTGAAGCGATGGAAGAGGAGATCTCAAAAATTAAACGCAAAAAGAAGAAACGTTAGGTTGAAGTCCGAAGCACTTAGTCCGAAGTCCAGAGTAAGATTTTGGAAAGCATTTTGTCTAGAAATCCAATCGTCTACTGGTCTAACAGTCAAAGAGTCTACGTCATGGTAAATATTCAAAATCAATTTTATTCATTGAATTAAAAAGATTAATTCTTGCTTTTGGATTCATTTCGGTCATTTGTTCAACAATTGCCCGGGCTTTGTAACGGATAGTGTGATCTTCGTATGGACACTCACGTTTAAGCGATGGAAAACCCAAAATATCGGCATAATGCTTCATTTCGTTGTTGGTTAAAAATATCAATGGACGGATAACCTTTATTTTACCATCAAACATATCCAATTGGGCTGGGATGGATGAAATATTGGCGTGTTGAGCCATGTTCATCACCAATGTTTCAACAGCATCATCCAGATGATGTCCAAAAGCCAGCTTTTTAATACCCAGCTCATTGGTTAGCTGGAAAAGCTCCTTTCGCCTGTTGCGCGAGCAGGCAAAACAAGGTTTTTTGTTTCCAGCTGTTTCTAAATTTGCTTTGGTATAAATCAGGTGAAGTGTCACATCCAGACCATCGCAGAATTCTTTTAACCATTCTACATCAATCTGATAAGGGACATCTTCCGTGATGACGTGAGCTGCATGTAAATGGTAATGGATGGGTAATGCTTTTCTTCGCGATGAAAGAATTTCAAGTAAAGCCAGACTATCTTTTCCTCCTGACACAGCTACCATTATTTGATCATCTGCACTAATCATATTGTACTGATTAATTGCCTTCCCAACGGTTTGACGAATTTTCTGAACGGTGTATTGCTTCTGCTTCTTATTTTCAAACATTCGGCAAAAATAGATAAAAACAAATTTCTCAATAAATAAACAATTAATATATTTGATGTTAAATAAAAATTCAAAAATGAAAAAACCTATACCTTTTATCTTGATGATATTCTTTGCTGTATGCTCATTTGCTCAGGAAAAGCAGCTGATATCTTCAGCTGGCATGAGTGTCAACACTAGTAATTATATAATTGATTTTGCCATAGGAGAAACAATCATTGGTGACTATAATGGAGATAATATTAGTTTCTTTAATGGAATATTGTTTTCTGAGAATAAAATTTCTACAAGTAATTCATCTCAGAAAGAATCTTCTTTGAAGCTATATCCAAATCCAGTGGATGATGTGATGATTATTGATGGTATAGATATAGCTGATGTTAATAATGTGAAAGTGTATGATTTGACAGGTAAATTAGTCAAAAACCTGAAAATAAAAACGAATCAAATCGAAGTTAAGAATATCCCTCAGGGTGTCTATATATTAATTATCCAAACAGAAAATCTGACTTATCAAGAAAAAATTATTAAAAAATAATAACCCGCTATGAAGACTATCACTACATTCTTTTATTTGTTTTTTACTGTGTTGATGATTGCCCAGTCTGGTGCCCCGCAACATTTCAATTATCAAACCCTGATACGTAATTCTGATGGAACATATGTTGCCAATACTGATGTGTATATCAGACTTTCTATTCTTGGGGAATCACCCAATGGAGCTTTGGTTTATACAGAAGTACATCAGGTAACAACCAATGATTATGGTTTAATTTCTCTTAAAGTAGGAGAGGGAAGTTCAACTGATGATTTTACATCAATTGACTGGGGGAATACAACAATGTTTGTAAAAGTGGAAGCTTCAATTGGTGATGATCAGAATTACTTTGAAGTTGGAACCAATCCATTTAGTAGTGTTCCTTATGCTTTATATGCTGAGAAAACAGGTACTGATTATAAAGTTCCAAGTGGTACCGGAATATTAAGTTTTAATCCGGAAGCACCGGAAGGTTATGGTTTTTCGGGGAATACAATTAGTACAACACGTTTAGAAGGGCAATGGGAGAGTAAATCACCATTTCAGTATCCTCGCAGGAATGCTGCAGTATGTTCAACGGGTAGTGAGATATATGTTATGGGAGGAGAAAACAGTTCATCATTTACTACCGATTATGTAGAAGTATTTAATCTTAATGATAGTACCTGGGCATCAAAAACGAGTCTACCTATTGCTCGTACACATGCGGCAGCTGCTTATTATGATGGGAAAATATATGTAATTGGAGGTTTTATTCCTGGATCTCAAACAGCAACAACTAGAGTTGATGTGTATGATTTAGAGACAGGTACTTGGTCTCAAGCTGCTGATATGAACTATGGAAGATGGGCATATTCTGTAATGATCTCAAATAACGTTTTGTATGCTGTAAGTGGATTAGAAGATTTTTCAGGAACATTAGTTGGAAATATTGAATCTTATAATTTTGACTCTAATACCTGGTCAGTTGTTACAACAATACCTGATTCAAAGGCCGGGGAAAGAAGTACAATATTAGACAATAAAATTTATGTGTTGTGTGGTTCTGAGACTGTTGGAGATTCGTATAACATTAATGAGCGCCTATTGGTCTATGATTTAGATGCAATGGTTTGGAATGCAATTGCAAATATGCAACAAAAGCGTTTAGGGTATGGAATTGGAGTTGTAAAAGATCGGATAGTTGTTTGCGGTGGCGTTAATAATGGGAATTATCTTTCTTCAACAGAAACATATGATCCAAAGTCGAATAAATGGTTTACAGAGGAAGACTTACCTTATGCAATTACATGTGTTGGAACTTTCTTTAATGATGAATTCTGGATTTTAGGAGGACAAAATTCATCTAAAAGTAAAATTAATAATGTGGAAAGATTTCTTTTAAACAATGTGAGTGAAAATGTATATTTCCATATTGCAGATTAATACAATTCTTTAGTCAACTCTAATGTCTTCTGACAAGAAAAATAGGAGATCCGCTAAATTGGATATCCAATTTTTGGCATAACTTTCTGTTTAGGGAATATATGTTCGTTTGACTAAAGAATTACAGATAATTAATGTATTTTGCAGCAACAATGTTTATTGTTGCTGTTTTTATTTTTAAGAGATGAAGATAATTCAAGGTGAATTTGGAAGATACCTCGAAGATTTTGAGGCTGGTATGATAATTAAGCATTGGCCTGGTAAAACAATTACGGAATCGGATAACAATTTGTTTTCATTGTTAACAATGAATCATCATCCGGTTCATATTGATCAGTACTATGCTTCTAATGAACAACATGGTAAGGTGTTGGTTGTGGGCACATTGGTTTTTTCGCTTACAGTTGGTCTAACCGTAAGAGATATAAGTGGGAAAGCTATTGCCAACCTAAACTATAGCGAGGTTTTACATAAAGGGCCGGTTCATATTGGTGATACTTTATATGCAGAAACGGAAGTATTGGATGTGAGGCCATCAAAATCAAAACAAGACAGAGGTGTTGTTAAAGTGACGACAAAAACATTCAATCAGAATGAAGAATTAGTTTTACTATTTACCAGAGAAGTTTTAGTCAAAAGAAGATTAAAATAATATCATGCAATACAAAGGTCGTTTTGTGGCCAGAACCTTGTTGTTTACAGCAGGACATAATTGGCACTATTTAGAAAAGGCATTTCAATCAGATGCTGATGTCATAGTAATTGATCTTGAAGATGCTGTCCCTTCAGCCAGAAAATCTGAAGCAAGAGAAAGTATTACTAAAATACTTGATTCGGACTTACCTGATAAACGTCCCGTTTTTGTCAGGATCAACCCGATGGAAACAGGTGATACGTTAAAGGATTTGGATGTTGCTGCTGATGTTCGACTATTTGGTTTTGTTTATCCAAAAGCATATAATGCAAAAGATATTGAAGTGTTTGATGCTCAATTGACGCTGAAAGAAAAGAACTTGGGAATCGAAAACGGTCATTTTAAAATAATTGTTTTATTAGAGACACCCGAATCGGTACTTAATGCACTTGAAATAGCAAAGGCATCAGAAAGGGTTGTTGGCTTATTGTTTGGAAGTGAAGACTTTTTAGCTGAAATAGAAGGAGGACATGGAGTTGGTGGTCGATCCATATTAACTCCCAGACATATGGTTGCAATGGCGGCCAGAGCGGCTGGCATTGTTCCAATAGATACTCCATATGTTAATATTGGAGATTATGAGGGGCTTAAACAGCATATTGATCAGGCAAAGGAACTTGGTTTTGAAGGAATGTTGGTAATGTCACCCAAAGAAATTGAATTGGTCAAAACAAGTTATACTCCAACCATAGAGGAAGTAGAACGAGCAGATGAAATTCTTAAATTATATGAAGAGGTTAATAATGCTGATAGAGGAATTTCAGTTAAAAAAGGATTGTTTATTTCACCACCAACAGTATCACGTGCAAGAAAGGTTTTAGCACGTATGGATAAAATTAAATCTTTTGAAGCATACATAAAGAATGAATAATAAGGATACAATAACGGAAGAAAGTCTAATTGAGGATATTAAAAAGGCAGGTGTTCCTGAAGGGTGTTTATTACATTTAAAGGTTTCGTTAAAATCTATTGGGAAGGTTGAAGGTGGGCCACAAACAGTGTTAAATGCAATACTAAAAGTTGTTGGTGATAGTGGAACTATTGTAATAGATTCGTTTGTTACTTCATATCCATTACCATTAAGTGAAAAAAATGCTTCAAATATTAGTACCAATGAATCACCATCTTTTGCAGGTGCCGTGGCTAATGCAATGGTAAAACACCCTAAAAGTGTTAGAAGTAAACATCCCATTCAACGGTTTACAGCAATAGGACCATTGGCTCATGAGTTAATGGATAATCATACACCAGAAAGTGGAGGATATGATGTTTTAGAAAGAATGGCGAAAATGAATGCTCTTAATCTTTCAATTGGTAGAAAGGTAATAGGAGTTGGCACAACGCATGTGGCAATTGAGAAAATGAAATACAAAAAGAAACCATCCAATATGGCAGTTAATTATCTGGCAGATGATGGTTCTGTTAAATGTTTTGTTGCCGATTGGAAATGGACTTGCAGTGCTGGATTTCCAAAATTTTTACCTTTGTATGAGAAAGGAGGAGCATTAAAATGGGTTAAAATAGGAAATGCAGAAGCAGCTCTGACTAATATGAATAAAACACTTGACATTGAGCAAAAAAGACTTGAAGAAGATCCTCGCTTTTTTTTCTGTGATGATCCAACATGCAAAAGCTGTAGATTAGAATGGGAACATTCAACAGGCAACTATTTTTCAGTTAAATTTTATTCTGCAATTAAGCTTCTTACAAACCCTGATGCTTTAAAATATTGGATTAAAAACAAAACAAATAAGCATTGAAAACCAATTGTATACTGTTGAATTTGTCATCAAGATAAATAGAATAAGACTTAAATGGCCAATTATATTTTCAAAGTATTACACGAAAATGATTATTACTTATGGGATAGACTGTTAAAAGAATCTCAAAGTCCAAGTCCCTTTCTGAACTCATCATGGTTTATGACTTATGCAGCTGCTTCAGGTGAAAAATATCAACTTATAGGTTGTTACGAAAAAGAAGAGCTGGTTGCTGGTTTTGGTTTTTTTTATAGACGAAAACTGGGCAAGTTCAATGTCATAATTAATCTGCTTGGTGTTGATAACTATATTTTTTATAAACCAAGAGAATCTAATTTTGAGTCGAAAAAGGAGAGTTGGTATTTTTCAATATATGAGTCCTTTATTTCTTTTCTTGAAAAAGATTTTCATCATATAGAATTGACCTTTAATACCGGTAGCCAGGATGTAAGGCCATTTCAATGGAATAAATATTCAGAGCAAATTAGGTATACATACGTTGGAGAAATTCAGCCTCCGGATGACATGATGAAATGTTTTAATCCGGATGTTAGAAATAAAATTAAAAAAGCCCATAAACTTGATTTTCGATTTGATATTTCCGGCTCTTCATCAGAGATAGAAATAAGTTATGATCTAATAGATCGTTCCCTAAAAAAGAATAGCCAACCTCATATTTTAGGTAAAAAACAGTTTAAGCTATTTTGTCAGAATCTTATTAAAGTAAATAGTTTAATTGTTGCTAATATATATCTAGAAGATGAACCGATTGCAACAAGAGTAATTGTGCACAATGATAAGTTGGCCATTGATTTTCAGGCTGGAGGAAATGAAGAGATGTTTAATACAGGTCTAAATCAGTTATTAAGTTTAAAAATATTTGAAGAATTACATGCAAAAGGAATTGAGATGTACGATTTTAGAGGTGCAAATACTCCTTCAGTTGCACGTTATAAATCATCTTTTAATATGAAGGCTCAACCGTATTATGTCCTTTCTAAGGACAAAGGGTTTTTACTTAAGACATTATTGTTTGTTAAAAACAGATTTTTGTAATGATCAGTAAACTGAAAGGCTTATTTAAACAGTCGTTTTTTTACGGTGTAGGAAACTTAATAGCAAAAGCGAGCGGACTTATTTTAATGCCACTTTATTCTTTTTATGTTTCTAAAGCTGAAATAGGTCTTTTGGCTCTTTACGAAACAGCCTATATGTTTTTGTTAATGGTTTCGGGATGGGGAGCCAAAGGTGGCTTTACACGATGGTATAACGAGATGAAAAGTGATGATGACCGTAAGTCACTTTTTTTTACAACATATTCCTTTAATGTACTAACCAGTTTTTTAGGTGTCATTATTACTGCAGTTATCCTTTATAATCTTTCTATTTTCAAAAGTGTTAATAGTGAACGGGTAATTATTATCTTTTCTATTTCAAGCTTAAGCAAGCTTTTATATGATGTACCTTTTATTTTATTAAAGTTGCAGCAAAAGGCTTTTAAGCAAACTACCTACCTGTCAGTCAATATTCTTCTAACAATTTTGTTTTCATTCTATTTTCTTCAGTTTAAAAAAATAGGATTCGAAGGAATATTCTGGGCTCAGCTTTTTGCTAATGGAATCACATTGATTTCGGTAATACCATTGATTTTAAAGAATTGTAAATTAAAATGGCATGGAAAGCTTTTAAAAGAAATGATTCATTATGGCTATCCATTAGCTATATCTAATATTCTCACATTAGTATTAACAATAAGTGATCGGTACATACTGGAGGCATATTATTCGTTGGAGGCTGTAGGTAGTTTCTCTGTTGCCATCAAAGTTGCAAATGTACTTCAAGTAATAGTTGTAGCATCATTTGTAACATCTTATACATATGAGTATTATAAATCAATTAATGATGAGGATAATTCTCGATATCATCTAAAGCTATTTACCTACTTCATGCTTTTCATGGTTGTTTCGGGTTTAGGAATTGTTCTTTTCGGGAAGGAGATTATCTATATTCTGATGGCAGGAAAAACAGAATATTTTGATGCATTACCCGTCATCCCATTATTAATTGTTGGATTGATATTCTCAGGAATGCGTCAGGTTTTTGTATTGCCATTAACCAAATACAAGCAAACCCGGTTAATTTCGATTGTAATGATCATAACCGGTATTCTTAATGTTGGTCTTAATTTTCTTGTGATACCAAGATTTGGTAAAGAAGGAGCAGCTTTTACAACTGCAATCAGTCAGTTATTTGCAGCTATCTGGTTTCTACAAAGGGTTAACAGGTTGGAAACAAATAATTATGAATGGAAAAAAGTAATCATTTTTCTTTTAACAGGTGCTGTTTTTTGTACGATCAGTTTCTATATACCTTCAGTAACAATTATTGTTGATATACTTGTTAAGCTTCTTCTTTTAGCTGGATATTTTGTTCTCCTGTATCTTTTAGGTGTATTTGAACCAATTGAATTATTGCGATTGAAAGAAGCCTATAATAAATGGAAACGCCCAGGTAATTTAATTAAAAACATCAAAAGAAAATAATGAAGGATCACTTGAGTAATAATCAAATTAATTATGTGTTGTTTCATTTGAAACAGCATGTTGATCTGCAATTATTGGAACCATTGTTTGCTTTTGGTGAAGAAGAAATTAGGTCTGGTACTATTCTGTTCCCATGTACTGAACATGAAATGAATGTGTTTAATATTCAGTTTAATTCAGATGTTATACCTATTTTATTTTCAGATACTAATAGGAGGGAAGCATATTCAATATCAGAAGGAAATTTAGTCTTTCATCACGATTTTTTAAAATCAGCATTCTATCTTTTGAGTTGTTATCAGGAAGTGGACTCTAAAAGTACTGATACTATTGGAAGATTTCTTTACAAAGGATCTATTCAGGATACTTTGAATGCTATAACTAAACCTTTAGTTAATTATTATTTTGAGATTATAATTCAAGGGTTTGAAGAATTTTATAGCATAAGTGGGATTGAGGTTAAGCGTAAGCGACTATTCAATAATTATGGGTTTATGCTTACACATGATGTTGATAGAATTGATTACTTTCACTGGAGAGAAACAGTGTATCAATGGCTTCAGGTATTTGGATTTAAACAACCTCATTATACAAAGAATCGTTTAATCAAATCTGCTTTTAAATCGATTTTACCAACCTTATTGCCAGGATTAAAAAAAGATCCCTGGTGGAATTTCAATGAGTTAAGACTTCTGGAAAAAAAGCATGGGCTAAAATCTGTGTGGTATTTTCTTAATCAGGATGGTTCGCCTCATGATGCAAAATATAGTCTGGAAGAGAAACGAATAATAGAATTGATATCGGATTTACAGGATCAAGGTTGTGAGATTGGTTTACATGGTTCCATTTCTACAGCAAATGATCTGACTGCGATGCAAAATGCTTATGATCGCTTGGCTAAGATAAAGGGTGACACAATAACTGGCACTCGTCAACACTTTTTGAAGTTTCATTATCCGCAAACTTTGATAATTCAGGAACAGGTTGGTTTAAAATATGACACAACCGTGGGTTTTGCAGAGCATGAGGGATTTAGAAATAGTTATTGCTATCCTTTCCGACCTTATGATCACAAGAATGATCGTATGATGGATATTTGGGAGTTACCTCTCAATGTGATGGATGGAACTCTATTAGGTTATAGAAAATTGGATTTTAATGAGATGGCAAGGTCAATTGAACTTTTAATATCTGAAATACGAAAGTTTGGAGGATTGTTCGTATTGCTTTGGCATAATTGCAATTTCGATGAGTATCAATATCCGGGAATCAACCAGTTTTATGAAACGATGCTGAGCGATATAGCTAAAACCAGACCAGATTCAGTAGTAGGTGAAGAGGTGCTTAAAAAGCTATCCTGAGATTAATGGGCTAGTAATTGATTTATTTTTTCATCTATTATGCTTGCTCTGTTAATGAAAGTGTGTTCATTTAATGTTCTGGCTTGTCCATTTTTTGCAATCTTTTCCAGTTCTTCAGGATGATCAAGCAAATACTTGATTTTATCCTTTGCTTCATCAAATGACTTATAGGTAACAATCTCAATTTCGTCAGTAAAGTATTTGTTGATGTCAGGTTTCCAGTCTGTCAAAAGGCAACTCCCAATACCTGTTGCTTCAAACATTCTCAGGTTAGCTGCAAAATTAGCTGCAATATCTCCATGTATATTAAATGCAATTTTTGAATCAGATAGTGCCTGAAACATCTGTAATCCGAAAACAGGATTTTTAATCTGTTCCTGTAATTGTTTAGAAACCTTGGAGGAGCTAGGAAAATACTCTAATTTACTAACTTTATTGAGAGGTGTAATTGATTGATATAAATTTTTTAAGCCAACACTATCTAAAGTCTTAGTTAATATATATCCTGCTTGCCTTGCTCTTAATCCTTTTGATGAATTCTGATTTAAATTAACTAGTAGATTAATATTAATCCGATCTTGCAATAATGACTCAATGAAGGCAATTCGTTCTTTATGAAAATGCTGATCTAAAATAATTGAACCGGTAAATAAAAAGTCATATTCAGGTTTATTTTCCTGGTTGATTTCATTTAAGATTCTACCGTCAAAGGCATGTGGTACAACAATGCATTCAGGCAGTCCTTTTGACTCCAATAAATGCTTAAAATAAGGTGCGCAAACGGTTATAAAATCAAATGATTGAAAGTCTTTGTAGTATTTTGGTGAGATAGGTGAACAACAATTGCCAATGGCGAGTTTAATGGTTGGTACTTTTCTTTTAATTGTTTTAATCAGTTCCCCATTAAATGAATAACTATCCTGCAGCCAAATTACATCTGGTTTCAATTTACTGAGTTGGGCAATCAAAATATCGATTTCATCAGTAGAGGAAAGTTGGTTTTCTTTAGCCCACTGTTTTTGCAGAACTTGTGCGTTGGCAACAATCTCATCACTTTTTTTTCCAAGTGTTTCAAAAGCTTCCGAGTAAGCATCAGACCATGCAAATCGCTGTTGCATCAGGTGTTGTTGTTGCTCTTTATAACTCTTGTTTACTATTTGTGGATGTAATTGATAATAGTAGGAAAGAAAATCTTTATAGTAGGATGTGATTTTGACAATGTGATAGCTCATCTTTCTATTTGAATTGTTGATACAAATTTGAAGAAAGATTTTTAATTTGGAGTCCTTTTGTGAAGATATTAAAAATTGAAGCAGCGGTTAATTTTTGTTAATTACACGATTAATTTGCATCTTCCTCCGCTGATCTAATGGCATTTTATATTTTTGCACTAATTTTGATACATGGCGCAGTCAAAACAAATATCAAGCGGTAAAAAACTTCGTAGTTCATATGTAACTACAACCATTAGTATTGCACTGGTTCTTTTTCTTTTGGGCATCATTGGTCTGTTGTCACTTAATGCTCAGCGTTTATCTCATTACGTTAAAGAAAATATTGGATTCACTGTGATGGTTAAGGATAATGCAAGAGAAGCTGAAGTTAAACGTTTGGAGAAAATGTTGGCAACCTCACCTTTTGTGAAGCAGACTGAATATATTGATAAAGAACGGGCAGCTAAAGAATTAAAAGAAGAACTGGGTGAAGATTTTGTTGCATTCTTAGGTTACAATCCTTTATTGTCATCAATTGAAGTAAAGTTATATGCCGAATATGCTCACCCCGATAGTATAGCCGGAGTAGAAAGTATAATAATGGAGTTTCCACAGGTAAAAGAAGTTTTATACCAAAAGAACTTAATTCATCTGGTACATAAGAATGTAAATAGAATTTCGCTTGTTTTGCTGGTGTTCGCAGTAATGTTACTTTTGATTGCAGTAGCTCTGATAAATAATACAATTCGGTTATCAGTTTATTCTAAAAGATTTCTGATTAGAACAATGCAATTGGTGGGTGCGACCAAAAGTTTTATACGTCAGCCATTTTTGGTAACCAGTATACTACATGGTTTTATTGGAGCTGTTTTGGCTATTGTGCTTCTATCAGGACTTATATATGCAACTAATCATGAATTGGCAGGAGTGGTTGGATTCCAGAATATTGATTTGATAATGATTCTGTTTGGAATTGTAATTATTTGTGGGGTTCTTATTACTCTGTTATCTACGTTTTTTGCAGTTAATAAATATTTAAACCTAAGTACTGACGATTTATATTTTTAATATATACTTGATATGGCAAAAAAAGAAAATGAGCAAAAGTTTCAGTTTGCTTTGGGAAAACAAAACTATATTCTTCTTGCGATAGGATTTGTAATTATCATCGTTGGTTTTTTGCTGATGATGGGTGGAAGGTCAGAGGATCCTACTGTTTTCAATGAAGAGATTTATAGTTTTAGACGTATCACTTTAGCGCCAATCATTGTGCTGTTTGGTTTCTTCTTTGAGATTTTTGCCATCATGAAAAAACCAAAGTTAGAAGAATAATCAACAAATTATATGGGTATTTTAGAAGGGTTAATTCTTGGAATTATTCAGGGATTAACAGAGTTTTTGCCTGTTAGTAGTAGCGGGCATCTTGAAATTGTAAAGGCATTATTCGGTTCTAATGCCATTGCAGAAGAAAGTATGTTTATGACTGTAATGTTGCATGGAGCCACGGCATTAAGTACCATAGTTGTATTCCGAAAAGAGATAGGGGAAATTCTGGGTGGATTGTTGCAGTTCAAATGGAATGAACAAACAATATTCTCATTAAAAATTATTATTTCAATGATTCCTGCAGCTTTTGTAGGAGTTGTTTTTGCCGATCAGCTTGAATCGTTGTTTGACAGTCAGATAGTGCTGGTTGGATTCATGTTACTGTTAACAGCAGCTTTATTATTTTTAGCCGATAAAGCTAAGACAACTGAAAAAGGCGTGTCGTATTCAAATGCGATAGTTATAGGTATTGCTCAGGCAATTGCAATTTTACCGGGCATTTCGCGTTCAGGGGCTACCATTTCTACTTCTGTGTTGTTGGGTATTGACAGGACGCGAGCAACAAGGTTTTCATTTTTAATGGTGGTGCCTTTGATCTTAGGTAAAATGGCTAAGGATTTGCTTTCAAGTGAATTTACTATTGTTGGTGAGTCAGCCATGCCTGTTATTGTTGGATTTATTGCTGCTTTTATTACGGGTTTACTAGCTTGTACCTGGATGATCAAATTAGTACGAAAAAGCAAGTTGACATATTTCTCAGTGTATTGTGCAATTGTTGGTATGGTCGCAATTATTTGCGGATTGTTTTGTTAGAGTTTAGAGAATGGAGTATACAGCTGAATATTTTCAGGCAGGTCAGGTCTTGCTGATAGATAAACCTTTGGAATGGACATCATTTGATGTTGTGAATAAGATAAGATATTCTCTCAAGCGATATCTAAATATAAAAAAAATAAAAGTAGGCCATGCGGGAACTCTAGACCCATTGGCTACAGGTTTGGTTATTGTTTGTACAGGCAAAGCAACCAAACAGATTGAACAGTTCTCTGGATTGGATAAACAATATATTGCGGATGTGGAGCTGGGAAGTACAACTCCTACCTATGATAAAGAATCTGAACCGGATGCAGTTTATAGTTGGGAGCATATCACAGAAGAACTGGTGCTCGATAAACTTGAAGGTTTTAAAGGCGATATAGAACAAATGCCACCCATTTACTCAGCATTGAAAATTAAAGGTGTGAAGGCATACGATTTAGCCAGAAAAGGAAAAGATGTTGAATTAAAAGCACGAAAAATTAATATCAGTAAACTTGAATTGCTGGAATTTAATGAAAAGCATTTAAAATTAGATGTTAGCTGTAGTAAGGGAACCTATATTCGTTCTTTGGCCTATGATCTGGGGGTTGCACTTCATTCAGGGGCTCATTTATCAGGCCTGGTTCGAACGAGAATTGGTGATTATCAGTTAAAAGATGCTATTTCTATCTTTGATTTTGAAAAAAAATTAGCGTCCTTTGCAACAAATTAGAAAACCTTACGTATAAGGTGGCCTATGCTTTGTGTAAAATTAAGTTTCACCTGGTTTTAATGATTGATTAATAAACACATCTTTGTTGAGTTGTGTCGGGGTGAAATGTGGATAAGAAAATAAGAATAAAATAATAACAGGAAAAAGATTACTTTATGAAGCTTTCGAAGTTTAAATATAAATTACCTGAAGAATTAATTGCTTTACATCCTGCTCCAAACAGGGACGAATCTCGCTTAATGGTTTTGAATCGTAAAGAAAAAACAATTGAGCATAAAATATTTAAGGATGTAATCGATTATTTCGATAATGAGGATGTTATGGTGTTTAATAACACCAAAGTTTTTCCTGCCCGTTTATATGGAAACAAAGAGAAAACAGGAGCTGAAATTGAAGTATTTCTGTTAAGAGAATTAAACCGTGAGCAACGTCTTTGGGATGTTTTGGTTGATCCGGCACGTAAAATTCGTATTGGTAACAAATTGTATTTTGGTGACGATGATACATTGGTTGCTGAAGTAATTGATAATACTACCTCGCGAGGTCGTACTTTACGTTTCTTGTACGATGGGCCATACGATGAGTTCAAATCCATGTTATATGGTTTAGGAGAAACTCCACTTCCAAAAATTATCAATCGTGAAGTTGTTCCAGAAGATCGTGAGCGTTATCAAACCATTTATGCAAAACATGAGGGAGCTGTCGCTGCACCAACAGCAGGAATGCACTTTAGTCGTGAGTTAATGAAGCGCCTTGAGATTAAAGGAACTGATTTTGCTGAAGTCACTTTGCATGTTGGGCTTGGTAATTTCCGTCAGGTTGATGTAGAAGACCTAACAAAGCATAAAATGGATTCAGAGCAGATCTTTATCACTGAAGAAGCTACTGAAATCATTAATGCTGGTAAGGATAAGAAGAAAAGAGTTTGTGCTGTAGGTACAACGGTAATGCGTACCCTTGAAAGTTCGGTATCTACTTTTGGTCATGTTAAGCCATTTGAAGGATGGACAAATAAATTTATTTTCCCTCCATATGAATTTCAGGTTGCAAACAGTATGATTACAAATTTCCATTTGCCATTATCAACCTTGTTAATGATGGTTGCTGCTTTTGGTGGATATGATTTTGTTATGGATGCATATAAGGTTGCCGTTAAAGAAAAGTATCGTTTTGGAACATATGGCGATGCAATGTTAATTGTTTAATAATTAACAACAATGATATTAGAAGCCGACTCACAAAGTCGGCTTTTCTATTTATATTAAACTATCTTTTTTGTAAATTGGGATGTATAACCCAATTATCATATGCAGATGGTTAGAATATATGTGCCGGTAAACTTCTCGGAATATTCAGTTAATGCTATTGATTACGCAATGACTCTGGCACAAAAACTGGATGTTGATATTACCCTTTTGCATTGTAAACATGCCTATAATGAGGATACGGAGAATGTGCTAAATGATCAACAGGTAAAGGAAAATTTCCAGGAGCTTTTGCAGAAGTATAAAAATCAATTTTCTGAAAATCTAAAGGTTCATACTCGCCATGTAAATGGATATCCCGAAGATGTATTAGTAGACCTAAGTGAGAAGGAAGAGCCGGATGTAATTGTGATGGGAACCCGAAGTAAGGGTGAGACCATTAAAGAATTATTAGGGAGTGTAACAAGTGATGTTATTAAAAATGCAAAGGTGCCTGTTCTGGCTGTTCCCGCTGAGTCTTCCATCGATTTGAATAGAATCAGTCATATCTTATTTGTTACTGATTTTGGCGATCAGGATTATCGTTCCATTCATAAATTAATTAAGCTGGTTACTCCATTTGAAACATTAATCCATGCCGTTCATTTTGCAACATCCGATCCCGACAGATGGGATAAAAAACGCCTGGAAGAGATGCGGTTATATTGTGCTGAAACCTATCGGAAGTACAAAATGGAATTTGAATTTATAACGGGTGATGATTTTATTGCTTCTCTGGATGATTATATTGGCAGGAATAGTATCGATCTGATTGCTATGACAAGAAGAAAGCGTAATATGATTTCAAAGATATTTCATCCCAGTATTACCAGAAAAATTCTGTTTCATACAGATGTTCCTCTGTTAGTATTTCATGAATGAGGTGTTTTTATGAGGGGGTGTTTAAATAAAAACATGTATTTTTAGTGTGAAGATATAATCTTGATGTTATGGGAAAAGATAAAAAAAGGGTTGGTATTCTAACAGCAGGTGGCGATTGTCCGGGTATTAATGCTGCCATCAGAGGAGTTGGTAAAACAGCTATCGTTAAATATGGAATGGAGGTAGTAGGTATTTCCAATGGATTTAGTGGACTGGTTGATATGGATGTGACAGTAATGGAAGAAAAGGCTCTTTCAGGCATTATTACTGTAGGAGGAACCATTCTGGGAACTTCCAGATTAAAACCATTTAAACCGGAAGAAGGAGAGTTAGTGGCTGAAAAGCCCAATATAATTAAAGAAAACTACGAAAAGCTGGGATTGGATGCCTTAGTTTGTATTGGAGGAAATGGCACCCAGAAAACGGCTAATTTGCTTGCGAAAGAAGGATTGAATGTAGTAGGTATTCCCAAGACAATTGATAACGATGTTTGGGGTACTGATGTAACCTTTGGTTTTGATTCAGCTGTAGGTATAGCTACCGAAGCGATTGACCGTTTACATACCACTGCCAATTCGCATAAACGAGTTATGGTTATTGAACTGATGGGGCATCATGCCGGGTGGATTTCATTGTATTCTGGAATTGCTGCCGGAGGTGATGTTATTCTGCTTCCAGAAATAGAATACGATCTTGACCATGTTGCTGAGTGTTTAATGGCTCGTAGCAGGGTTGGTAAACCCTATTCAATTGTTGTTGTAGCAGAAGGTATTGAACATCCTAAGAAAAAATCAGCAGCAAGTTATATCAGTAAGAAGATTCAAAAAATGACTGGGCTCGAAACCCGTGAAACAATATTGGGTTATATTCAACGAGGAGGATCACCAAGTGCTCAGGACAGGGTATTGGCAACCCGATATGGAGCTCATGCGGCTGATCTGATTCATCGTGGAGAATTCGGCACTATGGTTTCGTTGAAAAATGATACAATTACTTCTGTTCCTTTAGATGAAGTGGGTGGTAACCTGCGTTTGGTTAACCCTGATCATTACCTGATTCAACAGGGAAGAAGTATGGGTGTTTGTTTTGGAACCTGATTAGGGTAAATAAATCATATGAAATTACTAATGAGCCACCTCTGATTTAGATAGGTGGCTTTATTTATTATATTTGCACAAAACTGTTGTAATGACTGGTGAAGAAATAAAGAAACTGAATGAAGAACTGAGCAATACAAGTGCTCAGGAAGTAATCAAGTATTTTGCAGAACGTTTTGGCGATAAAATAGCATTGTCATCAAGTTTGGGTGCCGAAGATCAGGTGCTTACTCAGATGCTCGTTGAGGTTAGTCCGGAAACTAAAATATTTACCTTAGATACTGGTCGTTTATTCCCTGAAACCTATGATCTGATTGATCGGACTTCAAGAAAATATAAGAAGAACATTCAGGTTTATTTCCCTAAAAAGAAGAAGGTTGAAAGAATGGTGAATGAAAAAGGTATCAATCTTTTCTTCGAAAGTGTCGAAAATCGGAAAGAATGTTGTTTTGTTCGTAAGATTGAGCCATTACAGAGGGCCTTTAAAGGTTTGGATGTATGGATCTGTGGTTTAAGAGCCGGTCAGTCTGTTACACGTAAAGATATTGAAGTTGTAGAGTGGGATGAGAACAATAATTTGCTTAAAATAAATCCTTTGGCAAGTTGGAGTGAAGAACAGGTTTGGGACTACATCAAAGAAAAGAAAATACCATATAATATTCTGCATGATAAAGGATACCCAAGTATAGGTTGTCAGCCTTGTACACGTGCTATCATGGAAGGTGAAGATGTAAGAGCCGGTCGTTGGTGGTGGGAAAATCCTGACACTAAAGAATGTGGATTACACAAAAGATAATCAACCCAATAGATGGCATCCCATTTTTGAAGGATGCCTTTTTTAGTGCAAATAAAAAATGGCCTTATCTAAGAAAACAATTAATGTTATAAAACTCATTCTAAAACTGGTGTTTTCGAGTGCAGCTATTTATTACATAGTTTCTAAGCTTAATTTACGAGAGGTAGGAGACCTGATAAAAACAGCCAGACTTTGGTATGTTTTTATGGCAATGTTGTTATATGGAGTGTCTCAATTGTTAAGTTCATTTCGTTTAAACGGATTATTTAAGGCAATTCAGTTAAATATTCCTCACCTGTCCAATATTAAATTGTATTGGTTAGGAATGTTTTATAATTTCTTTTTACCAGGAGGTGTAGGAGGAGATGGATACAAAGTTTTTTATCTTCATAAGAGGTTTAAAACACCTGTAAAACAATTGCTTGGAGCTGTTTTGGCCGATAGGGTAAGTGGATTATCGATTATACTGGTTTACATACTTGGTCTGGTCTATTTTATTGAATATGATTTGCCTTACAAAGGATGGTTCTTTCTGTTAATTCCATTTGTGAGTTTTGGATTCTATCTTTTTCTGAGGATTTTTAATAAGAAGCTAACCAAGGCCTTTGGATCGGTGACTTTTTGGTCTTTAATTGTTCAGGGTATTCAAATGATTGCTGTTTTATGCCTTTTGAAAGCATTAGGAGGACAAACCAAAGGTCATTGGGATGACTATATGTTTTTGTTTTTCTTATCCACTATAGCTTCTGCAATACCTATTACTTTGGGAGGTATTGGAGCGAGAGAAGTCACTTTTTTTAAAGGTGCAATACTTTTGGGCATTAATCAGGAAATTGCAGTGGCGGTTAGTGTACTTTTTTATTTAAACTCTCTGATGATTTCCATACCAGGAATTTATTATGTCTTTAGGGTTAAGCGTATTTTTTCTGAAGTTGAAGAGGCAGATGTAGCTGTGGAAATATAGATTTGAATTTAATTATAGAATTTTTTCTATAATTAACAAACTTTCCTTTCTGTGTATTGTTTCCATTAAAACAAAAGTTAACCATGGAAAACAATTTTAATCTACCCAAGAATAATAAGAAGAGGGTTGTTATAGTAGGAGCAGGTTTTGCTGGACTGAAACTGGCCCGTAAACTCAGAAAGTCAGCCTTTCAGGTTGTGGTGCTTGACAAGCAGAATTATCATCAGTTTCAACCTTTATTTTACCAGGTGGCCACTTCCGGAATTGAGCCGAGTTCCATATCTTTTCCCGTTCGAAAGATCTTTCAAAAAAATACGAATCTTCATTTCAGACAAACTCAGTTATTAGAGGTTTTACCTGATCAAAAAAAGATTCTGACCGAAAATGGAGAACTTAGCTACGATCATTTGGTAATTGCAACAGGTGTTACTACCAATTACTTTGGTTCTGCAAATCTTGAACGACACGGTTTGCCTATGAAAACCACAGCTGAAGCAATCAATCTTCGAAACCGTATTCTGGCTTCTTTTGAAAAGGCTATACTGACAGAAGATGTAAATGAGCATACAAAACTAATGTCGGTTGTAATTGTGGGTGGTGGTCCAACAGGAGTGGAACTGTCAGGAGCTATTGCTGAAATGAGACGATTTGTTTTGCCCAAAGATTATCCGGAACTTGATTTTAGTAAAATGAAGATTTTGCTATACGAAGCGGGTCCTCGTTTATTAAATGGTATGTCGGAGAAATCGGGGTTAAAAGCCCTTGAATTTTTGAAGGAGTTGGATGTGGAAGTGCATCTGAATACTCGTATTGAAGATTATGATGGTGAAAAAATCAGTCTTTCGGATCAGACTGAAGTCTATGCCACAAATCTGCTATGGACCGCCGGAGTAAGCGGAAAATATATTAAAGGAATCGCAAAAGAAACATATACACCTTCAAACCGATTAGTGGTTGATTCTTACAATCAGGTAATTGGATTAGATGGAGTTTACGCAGTTGGCGACATTGCTTGTGTATCGGATGATAAAGAATATGAACGAGGTCATCCTCAGGTTGCACAGGTTGCAATTCAGCAGGCCAATAATCTGGCTGATAATCTGATGAGTAACAAACAAAAACCTTTTAAATATAAAGATAAGGGAAGTTTGGCCACCATCGGTCGTAATATGGCTGTTGCCGATTTACCAGGAATGAAATTCTCCGGATTCATCGCCTGGGTACTTTGGCTTTTTGTGCACCTGATGGCTATTGTGGGTGTTAAAAACAGGTTCTTCATTTTTGTTAACTGGGCACAGAGTTACATTTGGCGTGATCAATCGTTACGAATTTTGATTGCACCCTATAACAGAAATAAAAAGAAATCCACTAACCAACAGTCGGTAAGTGCTAGCTAGTCTGTCTTATTGCTAAATCCCGCTTTAATAGTGGTTGTTCCGGAGTTGGCATCGGTAATGTGTACAATAACTTCAAAAAGGTCATCTTCTTGTATTCTTTGACCTTTAAAAGGACTGAAACTGATGTGATCGATGTCAACTCGTAAATAATTCTCTAAATAGTTCTTTAACTCATCTACGTTATTGAAAATTGTTTTGGAAACATTTGCTTTAGAACTAGGTAGACGAAAGCTAATTTTACTTTCACCAATAACAGATGATCTGGAGTCCTGAAGACGATTTATTGCATTTCTAAGGTCCTTAAGTTTATCAATATCAGACTTTTTATCAAGGACGGAATCAGCAGGTTTAGGCATTAAGCCTTTTTCAATCATGTAGTCTTTGGCAAGATAGGTACGTTCTTCCGGTTCAATATCTTCATGATAGCTGAACTTGAGATTATCAAACAGTTTTAACATAAAATCAGTTTGATCTTCTGGGATTTCTACCTTAAAGGTTTTCATCTTTCTCTCTTTTATGATAATTAAGACATAAAGTGTGACACGGTTAATGCAAATATAAATAAATATTTATATTCTTATAGTCTTTAATATGAAAGTTAGCAGATTATAATTATGTTCAAGATTTAGAAATCTGAAAGACGAGCTGTAAGAGTGAAATGGTTTGAAGTTCCGGAAAGATGATATCTGGCTGAGCCATAGGCAAATTTAAACTTGTAGACTTTAAAGCCAAAACCCCAGGAATATCCAACAGTTGACATCTTTGATCCAATCGATAACTCTTTGCGACGACGATGATTATATCCAAAATCAACCCAGAAATTCTCACTTGGAATAAATTCAATTCCAATAACCATGTGACGCATGAGCTGGTCAAATCCGTTGCCGTTATTACCTTCTCCTTCTATTACATCGCCACTACCATTATTTACAGTATATTTCAAATTCCAGTCCAATAAATCCTGTGCAGTAAGTGCAAGGCGAAAAGGAGCATGTGCCAGCTTTTTAGCAATCCCAATTTGAAGATCTGTAGGAATTGATTCATAAGTGTTGTTATATGTTGTTATTTGCGATCCCAGGTTTTTTACAACCAAACCAGCAGAAAAGAGTTGATCGGTAGATTTATACATCATTCCTATATCAGCTGCCAGGCCAAAGGAATTATATTGTTCAAAGCTGGATATAATTGGTTTCATAGAAATTCCCAGATTTAGATTGGGAGAAAGCATCTTGGCATAGCTCAGTTGAATAGCATATTCAGAAGCAGAGAATGTTCCTTGCAAATTACCTTCTTCATCAGCTCTGTTGAAGGTACCATAATTGATGGAATGAATACCTACACCAAACGTTCCAATGTTTTCAATATGATGAGCATAACCTGTATAAAAAATATTGACTTCGCTTACATACGGAACGTAACTGATCGTTAGGTTGTTGCTTATTGCCGATGTTAGTACTGATGGATTGTTAAACATTAAATTTACATCATCATCTCCCATGCCTACCTGATTACCACCTAAAGCACCAATACGTGCTGAATTTGCCAGATTCAAGAAGTCATAAGTATATGTACCTGCCTGTTGAGCACTTAGACTAAGGGTTAATGTAAGAAGAGATAATATGCTTATTAATTTTTTCATCATCAGGTTCTAAAACGGCAAAAATATCATTTTAGTGTAAACTACCGGATTTTAGTTAACATTAATCGTAAATTAACTTTAATCCTTCTACTACATCAAAAACAGCAGGACAGACAAAAGTGTTTTGATAGGTTAAAGCACTGATTTGTGAAAATCTTTTTCGATCTGTATGTGGATATTCACGACAGGCCCGTGGACGCGATTCATAAACCATGCAGTAATTATCCGGCATTAAAAATGGGCAGGGTGTTTCGTTAAATACATAATCACCATCTTCATCCAAATGAAGGTATTGCTCAATAACGGCAGAGGGTTTAATACGCAGATGTTTTGCCAGACGGTCAATGTCCCGATCAATTACAATCGGACTGATTGATTTACAGCAATTGGCACATTCCAGGCAATCGGTATATGAAAATACTTCATGATGTAAACGTTGCGAATGGTCATCCAGATCTTTGGGCTTTTTCTTTTTTAATTTTGTCAAAAAAGCCTTGTTTTCTTTCGATTTATTTTGAGCATCTGCCTTAAGCTTATTCAGATCAATTGCCATATTTTCTTAATTTCAATTGCGATACAAATACGCCGCCTGTAACAATTATAATACCTATGAGTTTTTGGATGGTTAGTTCTTCCTTTAATATCCACCAGGCAAAAAAAGCTGTAAATACCGGTATCATATTTACAAATACATTGGCCTTACTGATTCCTATTTTTCTCATCCCAAAAGTAAAAAAGATGAATGCCAGCGATGATGCAAAGATAGCCAGTAAAACTACAGCAATAATGGCATTGGTTGTAATCTGTGTTTCAATAAGGTGATTCAGATCAATAGTTAAAAAGAAAGGCAGAAAGAATATGGAACCAACAATATTTTGATAGGTAATAATGCTGACAG
The DNA here is from genome assembly GCF_050589785.1 of Carboxylicivirga caseinilyticus. Lineage (NCBI taxonomy): Bacteria > Pseudomonadati > Bacteroidota > Bacteroidia > Marinilabiliales > Marinilabiliaceae > Carboxylicivirga > Carboxylicivirga caseinilyticus. Next base: position 269,275 of record NZ_JBNGOX010000001.1, read on the forward strand.
CGTTATAGTAATCAGGGATTTTTTTCAATATGATGGCATAACCCATAGTAGAAAAAACAGCTACAAACATCAATAATATCCCATGAATAGGTGCTGTAAGACTAAAGTCTTTCTCAAAAATAAGAAATAATACTCCCATAAAAGAGATGAATATTCCAGTAAGATTAAGCCAGCTCATTCTGGAACGAAAGAAAAGTCTGTCGGTGATGGGAGCGAATAACGGAATGGTTGATACGATTACTGCTCCCATGGTTGAAGAAACAATCTTTAGACCAAAACTTTCGCCCATGAAATACAGGAATGGTTCGAAGAAAGCCAGTAATAAAAACCATTTGAGATCAACTTTTTTTAAAGGAATCAGTTTTTTAGTACTTCGTAAAATTAAAAAAAGTAAAAAAGCACTAATTACCAATCGAAGGAAAACAACTGTAATTGGATTGAAAGATTCAAAGGCTTGTTTGATCCAAACAAACGAGAAGGCCCAGCAAATCATCGAAAGTAACAGGCTTAATATAACTTTTGGTTTTTCCGGCATTGATTTTAATTAACCGCGCAAAGGTACTATTACTGTTCGTTTCATCAATGTGTTAAGTTGACTATATTTGCGACATCTAAAAAATTATTAAACCATGATTCTACGTGTCTTACTCTTAATTTTTGCTGTAACTACAGTTTCTAATCTCTTATGTCAGGATAAGCTTACCGTTGCAGAAGCTTCAGATTATTTGAAAACTTCAGATTATAATGAAGTGATGGAAATGGTACAATGGCTCGATGATCAATCGGAATATATACGTATTGAAAATATTGCCAATACTACTGAAGGTTTAGAGGTGCCTATGCTGGTTATCGCTAATCCTATGATTTCCTCGGTGGAAGATTTAAAAAAGGATGATAGGATAGTTGTTTATATTCAGGCTAATATTCATGCCGGCGAAGTAGAAGGGAAAGAGGCAAGTCTGATGTTGGCTCGCGATATCCTTAAAAAAACAAATAAAAAATATTTGAAAGATGCCATCATTTTAATCGTTCCTAATCTTAATGCCGACGGAAATGAAAAGCGAAGCGATCAAAACAGGACTCATCAAAATGGTCCTAAAGTGGTTGGTATCCGTTACAATGGTCAGAATCTGGATTTAAACCGTGATGCATTGAAGCTGGAATCTCCCGAGATAAGAGGTGTGATTGGAAAGATCTTAAATAAATGGGATCCATCCATAACAGTTGATTGCCATACTACCAATGGATCTTATCATGAAGAACCCATTACTTTTACTTGGATGATGAATCCCAATGGAGACAGACAATTAATTAACTATATGCGCGATAAAATGATGCCTGTTGTACATGAGCGCCTCGGGAATCATTATAATACATTGAACTGCTTCTACGGAGAGTTTGTTGATCGCCTGGAACCACAAAAAGGATGGATTATGTATGCATCCGAAGGCCGATACCTTACGAATTACATTGGTATTCGTAACCGACTGGCAATATTGAATGAGAACTATGTTTATGCCGATTATAAATCGAGAGTACTGGGATGTTACAATTTATTGTGGTCCATTCTGGATTATGCTATCGAGAATAAGAAAGACATTAAAAAAATGTTGAATGAAGCTGATGAAAGAACCATTGCCCGTGCTCATCAGGAAGAAGTTCGCGATTCTTTTGCCTTGACTTTTAAAGGTCAGCCAACGCCTGACCCGGTAACTATTCTGGCATTTGAATCAGAATATTCGCATACCGAAAACGGCTGGAAGCAATACAAAAAAACAGATCGCAAAATAACAGTCAGTGCGCCGTATATTGCTGATTATTTTGCAGAGTCAACTATAGCATACCCAAAAGCATATGTTCTGAATAATCCAATAAAAGAAGTTACAGATGTTTTGGATGTTCATGGAATTAAGTATGAATTGATTACTGAGGATAAAGATATACAAGTGGAAGAATTTCAGTTTTCGAATATTAGTCCGGCTAAAAGACTCAACCAGGGACATTATCCAAATGAGATTGAAGGAAAATGGGTAACACTAAACAAGACTTTTTCAAAAGGATCTCTCATGATTCCGATGGATCAACCGTTGGCAAATGTGATATCGTACCTGTTGGAAGCTCAATCAGATGATGGTTTGCTGAAGTGGAATTTTTTCGATCGATATATCGTACCACAGTGGGGAAGTAATTATTATCCTTATCCTGTTTACAGAGTTGTTCAATAAGTGATTCGAACTTCCATCTTTTAATTTTGTTTGATAAATAAGCGCTTCAAAAAGGTATAGTGGCTTATTTTGTTACATTTGTGTTCAACAATAATCCTTATGGAAACACCATTAGAGCAAAAAGACAGTAAACAATTTCTGCTTGATCAGCGATATCTGGCGATGGCCCGAATCTGGTCACAGAATTCATACTGTAATCGTCGGCAGGTGGGTGCACTTATCGTTAAAAATAAGATGATAATAAGCGATGGTTATAACGGAACACCATCTGGTTTTGAAAACGAATGTGAAGACTGTAATAATATAACTAAGCCTTATGTGCTTCATGCCGAGGCAAATGCAATAACAAAAGTGGCCCGATCTAACAATAGTTCTGATGGTGCTACTTTATATGTTACAGCATCTCCTTGCATCGAGTGTGCCAAACTAATTATTCAGGCAGGAATCAAAAGAGTGGTTTTTACCGAAAAATATCACAAGGATGACGGTATTAAATTACTGGAGCGGGCTGAAATAGAAATAGTTCATATTGAACAAGAAATAATATAAAAGTTTAGGATGAAGAATACACGTAATCAGATATTGATGCCGGTAATTTTTGCCCTGTTAGTAGTACTGGGCATTTTCATTGGCAGAAATTTTATGCCTGCACCGTCAGGTAAAGGAAATCCATTGATGATATATCCTCAAACCAGCAAATTAGATGCGTTGATGGATCATATTGTGAATGAATATGTAGATACGGTTGATCGCGAAGCCATTGAAGAATCAATTATACCTGAAATCTTAAAGGAACTGGACCCGCATACTGTTTATATTCCTGCTAAAGATTTACTCAAAGTTAATGAAGAGTTGCAGGGGAATTTTGGAGGTATTGGTGTGCAGTTTAGTATGCAGGATGATACGGTATTGGTAATTAGTGTTATTTCAGGCGGTCCCTCTGAGAAAGTGGGTCTGTTACCAGGTGATCGCATTGTAATGGTTGATGATTCAATTATTGCAGGCAAAAATATCGACAGCAATGAAGTAATGAAACGTCTCCGGGGTGAGATGGGAACCCAGGTGAAAGTTGGGGTGGTTCGTCGTCCAAGTGCAGAAATAATACCTTATACCATTACTCGTGGAAGCATTCCGATGTATAGTGTGGATGTGAGTTATATGGTTGAGGATAATATTGGATATATTAAAGTGGATCGTTTTGCACAAACAACATATCAGGAATTTTTAACCGCTTTGGCTAAGTTGAAGGCAAATAAGTGTGAAAAGATAATTGTTGACATGCGCGGAAATTCAGGTGGTTTGCTTGATATTGCCATTCAGATGTGTAACGAGTTTTTAGCCTCCAAGGAACTGATCGTTTATACTGAGGGTAAATCACAGCCTCGTCAGGATGTTTATGCGAATGGTGCCGGATCTTGTCAGGATACCAAAGTGATTGTATTAATTGATGAATTTTCTGCTTCGGCAAGTGAGATTTTCGCAGGTGCAATTCAGGATAATGACCGAGGCCTGGTAGTAGGTCGCCGTTCATTTGGTAAAGGATTGGTACAGCAGCAAATACCATTGCCCGATGGCTCAGCTCTTCGTTTGACCGTTGCACGTTATTATACACCAAGTGGACGTTGTATTCAAAAACCGTATGATAATGGTATAGAGGATTATTATCATGATTTTTATAATAGACTGCAGCATGGCGAATTATTTAATAAAGACAGTATCGAATTCGACGAATCCTTAGCCTTTAAGACCAAAACAGGACGTACCGTATACGGCGGTGGTGGTATTATGCCTGATGTGTTTGTTCCTCGTGATACAACTGTTATAACCGACTACTTTGTCAGCTTGCGTTCGAACGGAATTATTTATAGATATGCTTTACAGTATTCTGATAATCACCGTCAGGAATTGGAACAATTAAGAACGGCTGCTGCAATAAGCAAAAAGCTGGAAAGCAATGGTATGATGGCTGATTTTCTTGCCTATGCAAAAGATAAAGGCGTTAAGTTCAATAAAGAGCAGTTCGAGATCTCAAAAGTTTTGATTAAGCAGGAGATTAAAGCTTATATTGCCCGAAATATTATTGATAATGAAGGCTTCTACCCAATTATTCACGAAGTAGATGAGGTGTTTATTAAAGCACTGGAAGAAGCGAGAAACTTATAGAAGAACTATTGTTCTCTGTGGACCCTGTTTTCTCTGAAGACAGGGTTTTTTATTTTATGATATCGTTGTAAACTATATCTGTCTGAAAGGTTAATTTTTTTATTTTCATAACCTTTTGAACAAGTGGTTGTTGAAAAATTAATTTTGGGATAATTTGTAGATAGTGTAACATTATTTATTTTGTAGCAGTTAAAAACATTGTCTTAGTTGGGGGATTGAGAAATTTTAAGACAATTGAGTGGGACCAGTAGTTGCTTTTCAGGGGGCTACACAACAAAACTAGAGAATGAGAATTGCATTTTGGGTAATTGCAATGATTGCTTTGTGGGGACAAACAATCGTTGGACAAATGGATAATAAACCTTTTAAGTTAAGATCACTCAGTGGAGACACTGTATTTTTAAAGCCAAATCTTGATACTCATTTGGAGCTAAGATTGGATGATCATATAAAAATAGAACCTCAATTTGATTGGGATTATCAAATGCCCAAAGCATACCAGTTTACAACATCAAATCAAATCAGAAAGTCTTTGATTGCTCCAGCTTTGTTGTTAAGCGTTGGATTGTATTCGGGAAGTGCCGAAAATACATATTCAGGCATTGGCAAGCACACCATTAATAATAATATACAAGAAGAATTTGCTGGTTTTCACTCGTCAGTTGATGATTATTTGCAATGGGGGCCAATAGCAATGGCCTACGGATTACAATCATTCGGTTTGAGAGGGAAACATGATACATGGACCAGTACAAAACTTCTGATCAAATCTGAGCTTTTAACTGCTGCCGTGGTAAGGGTATTAAAAGAAACTACCAACAATGTTCGGCCTGATGGTAAGGGTGAAGCTTCATTTCCTTCAGGACATACAAGTCAGGCTTTTGTTGCAGCAACCTTTCTGCACCGCGAATATGGCCATATCAGTCCTTTTTACAGTATTGCAGGTTATACTATGGCAGCAACAGTAGGCACTATGCGAATGTTAAATCAACGTCACTGGTTTAACGATGTTACCGTAGGAGCGGCCATGGGAATTGCATTTACAAATTTGGTTTACTGGCAATACGACAGGAGACAATCGAAAAAGAAACACAATGTGACAGCATTTCCTGCAATAACTGACAAAGGAGCAGCTGTAGCCATGCTGGTTCAGTTTTAGCATGGTAATTGATGTTTAAAAGGCCTATATTTGTTAAAACACTCTATTATGATTGTAGGCCTTATTAGAACCATTTTCTATATTGTAGTTTTCTATTATTTATTCAAGTTTATTGGACAGTTGGTTATGCCTTTTTTTCTGAAAAAAGGTTTTGAACGAATGCAGAAACAGCAGGATAATGCTGCCAATAATTTCCGTCAGGAAGCAAAAAGAAAAGAAGGTACTGTTACTATTCAGAAAAACACAAACTCCAAGACAGATTCACATATTGAAGATAATCAAGGTGAATATGTAGATTTTGAAGATGTAAAATAATATTATTGAGCGTTCCGTTTAACTGACAGGTTATTCCCTTGTAAATTATATCCAATCAGTTTCCCGTCTTCATTGTAATATTTATCCAGACTTACTGCATCCTTAGAAAAGAAGTTCAGAACTTTAACACCGCTCTCAACTAAAGCCAGGTTTTTAGCCGGTATGGCATCATCTTTTTCAATTACCTGGTATATATCAGCCAATTCCCGACTAAGTATATTGTTTGACATATATTGTGGCATCATCACATTGAGTGCGAGTTCGTAGCCATTAACAGGTTCAACATCTCCGACATGTATCTCTTGCAGAGCAATTAATTTCTTTGCCTTAGGTGTTTCTATTCTCTCTTTTTGAATTGAGCCCTGTTTTTTACTTTCTTGGTTATTTACTCCCATCGGATCTTTTGCAATTTGCATCACACTATCCTTCGAAGGAGGACTTTTTATAATTACAGTCTTATTTCCAATGGTAGGATCTGTCTTGGCTAATAAAGTATTATCTGTGTTTTCTGTTTCCGTTAACTTATCTCCATCAGCAATAACTGTTGTTGCATCTTTGGTGAATTGTTTAGGAGTAAACCAGATGGCCGAGGCAATTAATAAAACAGCTATTACGGCAGCAACCTGCTGTATCCTAAGTTGACTAAACTGATTGATAAAAACAAATCGTTTAATTTTTGACTTTGAGCTATAATGGATTAAAAAATCTGGTTTAAGGAAACTGACAGCAAACAATTTGCGCTCTGCTTCTCGATTTGATTCATCGGGCTCTAATAGAATCTGTTCCTCTTTTTCAATGTTGGTTAATCCTTCTTCCTGTTCTTTTATGTATAAGTAATCAATAGGTGCTAATTCATATTCGTCAGCAACATGTTTCTTTAAAGAGGACTTATCAAATTTGTTAACAGGCATGGCATTAGGTAAAACAAGATCCATGCTAACGTCAAGATCTTCTTTCAGCTCTGGGTTACTATCCAGGAAAGAAAGCAATAGAGATTTATCCTCAGGGCTGATTGTTCCCTCGAGATAATCAAGTATATATGCTTCGTAATTGTTGATATCAATTTTCATAATCCCTCCTTTTAAACCACAACTTCCATTTTTCCAATATAATCTTTCAGAAACTTACGCGCTCTGAAGATATACACTTTCACCTGCGATTCCGTTAGCTTGGTTAAATCTCCTATTTCTTTGTAAGAGTATCCTTCGTAATCGCGGAGCATCACAACCATCTTTTGTATATCAGGTAAACGATCAACTGCCTGATGCAGTACTTCGTTTAAATCACTGTAGCCGTCGGAAAAAGAGTGTCTGTTGTCGTCTACTTCTTCCCATCGGGCTTGTTTTTTTTCTCGTCGGGTAAGGTCAATTAATGTATGATAGGCTGTTGAGAAAAGATAACTTTTAACTTTTTCATAATTTACCTCGGAGTGTTTTTTCCATAACTTCTCGTAGGTATCCTGCACAATGTCTTTTGCTTTGTCCTCATCTTTTATATTCTTGAGAACAAAGCGATAGACTCCGTCGGAGTATAGATCTACAGCCTGATTAAATTCTTTAACATTCATACTTTTGTCATCAAAAGACAGTGGTGTGACGCACCCGTTTTACGAAATGTTACAGCCCCATGAAATTATTTTATTTTAAACCGATCAAAGCCATAAAACGGAATGTTACTGATAAGAAAAGTGTCGACCCTTGAAAAGTTAGGTCCTTTCTTGCATTCATTCAGAAAAAGGTGAAGATTTTCACTTTCTCCTTCCGCATCTATTTCAACTCTGCCATCCGACAGATTTTGTACATAGCCTCTAATACTGTGCTGCTTTGCACCATTAGCTACATAATATCTGAAACCTACTCCCTGAACCCTTCCACCAACAATCACTTTAACGCGTTTCATATTTCCGTCCTCCATAAGTGTAAATTTATAAAACCCTTATTTAGAAGGAAAGAGTTATCAGATAAAATTTTTAATGATTAGCTTTAATCTTCAATTTTTAAATCGTATTTACCAAGTAAACCGGGTAACCCTCTGACCGAAAAACGAGCCTTTTTAAGCTTGTTGTTATCCGGATCTATGATGAACCCATATGAAGATGAAAGATCGGTTTTTTCAAGGTTTGTATGGTCAAATATTGCACCTTCTAAATTACATTCCTGGAAGATAGAATTTGAAATGTCTGTTTCTGAAAAATCAACTTCTAAAAGATGGCACTTTCTGAAGACTGTTTTTTTCATTTTTCGTTGATAGAAAGACGCAAGGTTGAGTTGACAATTCTCGAATTGAACAGAAAACATGTATGAATGACATTGATCGAATTGTAAGCCCAGTAATTTGCAGTTTTTGAACCGAACATTACTAAAGGCTGTATTATTCAGTTTTGATGTACTCAGATCACAATTTTGAAACTGACAATCTACAAATGTAAAATCAGACAGATCGAGTGATGAAAGACGACAATTAATGAATTCGCAATTTTCATATTCACCTTTTGTGAAAGTTTCATTGGTAAATTCAGTTCCAGAAAATTCTTCTTCTTCAAAATACGCTCTAATCATTGTCTTATCTGTAAAAAAATGGATGGTGAAGATATAAAAAATAAAGGCGGTAACCGTTTTATCTGCTACCGCCCGTGTATTTAGAGATGATAATTGTTTATCCTAAGAACATATCAGAAAGTTCTTCTTCAAAAAAGAATTCTTCCTGGTTAAAGGCTGGCTTAAGATCATCCATCCAAAGAGCCTTGGCGCTGTATTTAGCAAAAAACGGACGAGCTACCCAGTTGCTGTTTCTGCCTTGAATAAACTCCAGAACAAAGCTTTTTTCGCCTTTTACCTCGGTTATACCAATAATTCGAACTTTACCGGGAGTACAAGACATGCTTGGTCCCCTTACTGTGCGACATATGCCGCTAACTCTGGTATAAGCCTTCTGGAAAATCTCCCAGGCGTCAGCAAGAGTAACACCAAAATATTTTTGTGCGCCTGTATCACGTGCAATAAACATGTAATATGGAATTAATCCAAGCTGAACCTGTTTTTGCCACATTTTAGACCAAATCTCAGGTTTTGCGTTGATGTTATTCAACAATGGCGATTGAGTTCTGATTTGCGCTCCTGTAGCCCTGATTTTTTTAATTGCGTTCTGAACTGTTTCTGTTTCCAACTCGCGGTAGTGATTGAAATGAGCCATAAATGCAAGTGAGAGACCTGCGTCAGTAACTTTTTTGAATGCATTTAATACTACTTCAGCATCTTCATCGGTAAGATAACGATATGGCCAGAAACCAAGAGTTTTAGATCCAATGCGAATATTTCGTAAATGAGGTATATTGGCTTCGATAAGGGAAGTCAGGTAATGATCGATGATCTTACCTTTCATCACCATTGGATCTCCGCCGGTAATCAAAACATCGGTTATCTCAGTATGTTCCTTTAAATAGGCTATTACAGATTCAATTTCCTTCATGGCAAACTTCATTTCGTCCATGTTGGTAAATTGAGGCCAACGAAAACAGAAGGTACAATAAGCATGACAGGTCTGCCCTTGAGCAGGGAAAAACAGCATGGTCTCGTTGTATTTGTGCTGAACGCCGGTTAGTTTTACACCATTAAGCTCAGGAACATTATATTCGAGCTGTCCTGCAGGGTGTGGATTTAGTTTTTCTCTTATAATATTTGCTTCTTCCTTTATGGTTGCTTTATCGGCATTGCTTTTAATAAGTTTTGCCATGTGGTTGAAATCTGCTTCATCCAACATGTTTTTTTGAGGAAAGTTCAAAATGAATATTGGGTCTTCCTTATAGTTATCCCAATCTATCAATTCGTCAACAACATAATTGTTTGTTTTGAAAGGAAGAACAGATCCAACTACTTCAATGTTAAACTTATCCTCTTCAGAAAGTTTATCAATCTGTGGAATTTGTCGATAATTATGCAGCGCATAAATTTGATACCTCATAGGCCTAACTACTTTTTATGATGATTCGGCAAAAAGCTCGAAATATTCATCGGTTTATAATAATCGGGCTTGATCGTAAATGATTATAACAATCGAAAAAACATGTGTTTAGCCCAATGATGAGACTCTTATTTGCAACAAAAAAGAGTGCTGCAAAAGTAGTTCAAATAAAAGTTATTTCAAAGTCAATTAGTCTAAAACTATTAGTTAATATAAGTTACTGAAAAACAAATGAATAGTCAAGGTAATCAAGGTGTTTTAACAGGCAATGCTTACGATTAACAAAGATTAACGTATCAATTCGTTACGATTGGTATCAAGCTTCAAAAATACAAACAGAAGCAATGTAAAACCCCATAATGAAGACCCTCCATAGCTAAAAAATGGCAAAGGAATACCAATAACGGGAGCTAACCCTATAGTCATGCCCATGTTTATGGCAAAATGAAAGAAAAAGATGGCCGCAACACCATAGCCATATACCCGGCTAAATGTTGAATGTTGTTGTTCGGCAAGATAAATAAGGCGGAGGAACAAAGCCAAAAACAATATAACCACAGATATAGATCCAACGAATCCCCATTCCTCACCAACTGTACAGAAGATGAAGTCAGTAGATTGTTCAGGTACAAAGTCAAATTTGGTTTGTGTACCCTCTAAAAACCCTTTGCCCATAAAACCACCAGAACCAATTGCAATCTTCGACTGGGTTAAATTCCATCCAGCACCCAAAGGATCTGATTCCAAACCAAGAACTACATTAATACGGGTTCGCTGATATTCTGAAAGTACCGATTCAAAGAAATAATCGGCTGATAAGGTTAATATAATTGCACTCCATAAAATAAGGATGTAAACAGGCAGTTTTTTCAGTCGTCTTTTTACAAATGAGGTAGCCAATAAAAAGATAGATGCACCTAATAATCCAGGTAGGAGAATTAATTCGGTCTGCCAGTCTTTTTCAAGAACTCGTCTTAATAAATAACCCAGACCAAATGCAATAAGTATAATTAAAGCCGGTTTTATAAGTTCGTTACGCAAGCCTTTCAAATATAGTACAGCAAATACTCCAAAGGCAATTAATCCAATTATAGTTGAATTGGGTACCATTAAAGTTAGTGTTGTAACTATTGCTGCTATCAGTCCAAAAACAAGAAAGTAAGGAGAGAGTCCTTCGCGGTAAAAAACAAGGATGAAGACCGCAAATACAAGGGCTGAACCGGTATCATTTTGTAAGATAATAATGAGCATTGGTAGCAATATGATGCCTGCAACCTTTAATAGATCACTTACTTTATCGAAAGAAAACCCATAGCGACTAATTGCCCTGGAAACAGCCAGAGTAGTGGATAGCTTACATAATTCAACCGGTTGAAAACGAACAGGGCCTATTTCAAACCACGATTTAGCTCCGTTGACTTCCTTACCTAATAATAATACCAGGATGAGTAAAAAAATGGTGATACCATAAAAAATGTAGGAGAATTCAACATAAAACTTACTGTCAGTTATTAAGATAACTCCAATAAAAAACAGTGAAAATCCAATCCACATTAATTGTTTAAAATACTCAAACTTAGTATCGAAAAATACAGGATTCTCAGGGTTAAAATTGGCGGCATAAATATTTAGCCATCCAAAACCCACCAATAGCGCATAAAGTAACACTACTACCCAATCTATTTTCTTAGTTTGACTATTTGGCATGTATAAAATCTCCTTCCAACATTTTTTTCTCGTAAAACTTATGACGCAAAGGAATTTCTCCTGCAATATACTTCTCCATTAGCAAAGTTGCCATGGGTGCAGCCCAGGTACTTCCAAATCCCGCATTTTCAACAATTACACTGATAGCTATCTTTGGATTATCCTTTGGAGCAAATGCTATAAATACGGAGTGGTCTTCACCAAAAGGATTTTGAACAGTTCCGGTTTTTCCACACATCGGTATGGTATCATTATAATAATACCGGGCTGTTCCAATCTCACCACTAAAAACTCTCGACATTCCTTCAATAACTGAGGTGAGATTTTGAGATTCTATTGTGGTGTTAATACGATCGGTATAATTTTGAGCCAATGACTGGTTTTCGATTGCTTTTACAACGTGGGGGCTATAATAATACCCCCTGTTGGCGAATACTGCTGCCTCGTTTGCCATTTGCAAAGGAGTAACCAAGAGTTCACCTTGTCCGATACCTAATGAACGAACAGTAAGCGCAATCCATCTGCCATTGTATAATTTATCGTAGAAATCAGCAGATGGAACACTTCCGGTTATTTCATAAGGAAGATCAATGCCCAGTTTTTCGCCAAAGCCAAAACTGCGAACATGATTATACCAGGCAACATAACCATCGTGTGTTTTAACACCCGGCCGTTCAAGTGTTTGCTTAAAAGCCTGATAGAAAAATGGGTTACACGATGTTTCAATAGCTCCAACCGTTTCGATAGGAGAACGGTGATGGTGAGTACAGCGGATAGGTGTTGCCGACGGTCCGGCACATTCAAATCGGGTATAATCGTTAATAGCTCCTTCCTGAAAAGCGATGGCTGCATTTACCAGTTTAAAGGATGATCCTGGCGAGTAGGTACCCTGCAAAGCACGGTTATTTAAAGGCTTCAGAGAGTCAGATGCCAGTTTGGTAAAACCCTCACCACGACTACGGCCAACCAATAGAGAAGGATCGTAACCAGGAGCCGAAACAAAAGTTAATATTTCACCGGAAGAAGGCTCAATGGCAACAATACTGCCAATTTTATTTTGCATTAATTTTTCAGCATATTCCTGTAATTCAATATCCAGTGATAAAGTGAGGTTTTGGCCTGCAATGGCAGCAGTATCATATCGGCCTTCTCTGAAAGAGCCTTTTGAACGTCCGTGAACATCCACCATTACATAGTTTACACCTTTGGTTCCTCTTAATTCTTTTTCGTAGGTTAATTCAATTCCGCTAATTCCAACATAGTCACCTTTTTCGTAGTAGGTATCCTGATCCAGTTGATTCTGGTTTACTTCACCCAGGTATCCCAATACATGGGCTGCTAAAGGATATTCGTACTTTCGAACCGAACGGCCCTGAACAAAGAATCCTTTGAATTTGTATAATTTCTCCTGAAAGCGACCGAATTTCTCTGCTGAGAGCTGTTTGTAAAAAACAGATGGTTTATAACTTGAAATCTTTCTGGTGCGCATATTTGATCTCATCTCCACAAACATCTCCCGCAGATCTTCTATTGTGATATCCAGCGATTCACAGAAATCGATTGAGTCGAAGGCTGCCAACTCCCGTGGAACAACCATCACATCGTACACAGCCTGATTAGATACCAGTAATTTACCGTTACGATCATAAATTAACCCCCTGGAAGGATACTGGGTAACCTTTCTACGGGTATTACTTTCGGCTGAAAATTTATATGAGGGATCGTATACCTGCAGTACAAATAATTTACCGATATAAAGCAAGCCAATGGCAAGCATGATGGATGCTACTACGATTGTTCGATTATTGATTCCTCCCACAACTTACCTCCCTCTTGTTTTACCGCGGCCAAATAGCTGCGTAAGAAAGATTAATAGCATGGTAAAGGTGGTGCTTGCCAGTATTCTCCATAGTGTGGAAAAGAAGTGAGTGATGGAAAATACTTCGATAAAAAACAGGAAAACATGATGAAGAAGTACCAGTATTAATGCGTAGCGCAAGAACCATGCAGCACCGTAAAATGCCATGGTTGGGATGGTACCGGGCTGATAATCATCACGTGGAGCAAAGGCTCGGAGAATTGTTGGTCGGAAAAAAGCCATAAATACAGTTGCGGAAGCATGCATCCCCAGTGTATTACTAAAAATATCAATACTAAAGCCAGATAAAAACGCCAGAACCAGCAGAAGCCATCCGGGTATTTCAAAAGGCAGCGTGATAATAAACAGAACATACAGGTAGGGATTAACAAATCCGCTGAACTGAATATTGTTTAGCACCAACACCTGAATCAGTGTTAGAAAAAAGAAATTGAAGATATATCTTGGTAAATAACTAATCATTCTCTGTCTCTTGTTCCAGTTCTACTTGTTCTTTTTTCAAAGGGTGACCAATCACCTCCACGTACGACAAGTTCTTAAAATCAACCGAAAGTTTTACTTTAATGTCATAAAAACTCTCTCCTTGATTAAGATTTACTTCTTCCACATGACCAATTAAAATGTCGCTGGGGAAGATGGATGAATAACCACTGGTTACCACCAAATCGCCCACATTTACATTGGCATGTCGTGGTATCTCTTTCAAATGTGCAAACTGATAATTGCCTCCGTTCCATTCCAATGCTCCAAAATAACCGGATGATTTCAGTTTAGCTGAAATTTTCAGTCGCGTATTAAGAATGGAAATAACGGTGGAATAATTATCAGAAATATTTTTAACAATGCCTACCACACCCTTGGATGAGATGACTCCCATTTCAGCTTCCAGACCATGGTTGCGTCCTTTGTTAAGTGTAAGGTAGTTAAGTCGTTTGTTGGTTGAGTTGTTAATTACTTTGGCAGCACGATAGATGTATTCCTGTTGACTAAGACTATCAAATACCAAGTTAAAGTAGTCGCGTGATGCTTTAAATGATTCGGGTAAGCGGCTTCGGAGATAAGCATTTTCCTGTGCCAACTCATTATTGATCTGTTTCAGCATCAGGTATTCGGTACTGTTGCTGTAGCTTTCGTATAATCCACCGGTAACATGATTGGATGATGATAGAAAGACTGATCGTTGATATGAGTTATAATTGAAGACAAAAAGAAGAGATATCAGTTCTATAAGGATAAAAAGAATGGTAAAATGATTCTTGATGATAAAACGGATAATACTTCTCATTACAAGTGGTAGGTGTTTTCAGTAATAAAACAAAACTGCCTTGCCTGATAAGCAAGGCAGTTAAGGTGAATTAATTTTATTTGATAAGGTATGGTAATACCCTATGACGGTTTTTCAGTGCAATACCTGTTCCACGAGCTACCGCATGTAACGGATCTTCGGCAATGTGGAAAGGAATATTGATTTTATCCGATAAACGTTTGTCTAAACCTCGAAGAAGAGCACCACCACCGGCAAGGAAAATACCATTCTTTACGATGTCGCTGTATAGCTCAGGAGGTGTTTGCTCCAATGCTGATAATACAGCTGTTTCGATTTTTGAAATAGATTTCTCCAGACAGTGCGAAATTTCCTGATAAGATACAGGAACTTCAATAGGTAAAGCTGTCATCTGGTTAGGACCCTGCACAATAAAATCTTCAGGTGGATTCTCCAGCTCAGGAAGGGCAGAACCAACCTGGATTTTGATTTCTTCTGCAGTACGTTCACCAACCTTAATATTATGCTGACGACGCATATATTCCATGATATCGGCTGTTAAATCATCACCTGCAATACGGATCGATTTGTTGGTTACAATACCACCCAACGAGATAACTGCGATCTCGGTAGTACCACCACCTATATCAACCACCATGTTTCCTTCAGGAGCTTCAACATCTAAACCAATACCAAGGGCTGCAGCCATCGGCTCATAAATCATGTAAACTTCACGTCCACCGGCATGCTCTGATGAGTCGCGAACAGCACGAATTTCAACCTCGGTACTTCCGGATGGGATACAAACAACCATGGTCAGCGAAGGCGTGAATAATCGTGATTTATTATTGGTCATCTTAATCATTCCCCTGATCATCTGCTCGGCAGCATTAAAGTCAGCGATAACACCATCTCTCAGCGGTCGGATCGTATAAATGTTATCGTGTGTTTTACCGTGCATCTGACGAGCTCTTTCGCCTATAGCTTCCAGTTTGTCTGTCTTGCGATTCAATGCCACAATCGAAGGTTCGTCCACCACAATTTTATCACCGCTGATGATAATGGTATTGGCCGTTCCCAGGTCAATGGCTATTTCTTGCGACAAGAATGAAAATAGTCCCATCCAATTAGTTTTTTAATGTTTAAAGTGTCTTTTTCCTGTAAAAATCATGGCCATGTCAAACTCGTTACAAGCTTCGATAACCTCTTCATCGCGAATACTTCCTCCCGGTTCAACAATGTATTTTACACCGTATTCGTTGGCAGCCTCAATACTGTCACGGAATGGGAAGAATGCATCTGAAATCAGAACAGCTTCTTTAATGTCGATTCCTTCCTTCAGATTAAAGCGAGGAATAGTCAAATGACGCAAGCTGTCAAGTCGGTTAGGTTGCCCCATACCGGCTCCGGTTAACCAGAATGCACCGTCTTCGTTTTCGGTTACTAAAGCAATGGCATTACTCTTAAGGTGTTTGCAAGCTGTGATTCCGAATTTAGCCAGATTCATCTTGTTATCGGCAAACTGACGTTTGGTTACAGTCTCAAATTTCTCGTCAACACCTTCGTCTTCATCCTGAACCAAAATACCTCCACTCACAGAACGGATCAGTTTTTCGCCAGTGATAGCCTCCTTGATAGGAGTTTCAAGCAAACGAAGATTTTTCTTCTTAGCAAATATTTCTAATGCCTCGTTGGTAAACTCAGGCGCAATGATAATTTCAACAAATCGTTTTGCAAACCAATCGGCGATGTTTGCATCAACTGTATCGGTAAAACAAATAATACCACCAAAAGCTGAGATTGGATCACCGGCCCAAGCCAGTTCCAACGACTTCATAATATCGTCACTTACAGCTAAACCGCAAGGGTTTAAGTGTTTGATAACTGAAACTGCCGATTTTTTCTCAAGGTGAGTTACCGAATGGTAAGCATCGCTGGCCGATTTCCAGGCAGCATCGGCATCCAACATGTTGTTGTATGACAACGCTTTTCCCTGTAAAACTTTGGCATCAGCCAGAGCAGCACCTTGCTTGGTGTTATTGAATTTATAAACAGTTGCTTTTTGATGTGGATTCTCGCCATAACGAAGTACATCACCATTATTCAGGCTGATGCGCTCCATATCATCCTTGTCTTTGTTAAAGAAGTTGGAGATGGCAGAATCGTAATGTGAAGAAACTCCGAAAGCTGCTGCAGCAAATTGCATACGCTCTTCCAAAGTAGATTCTCCGTTCTTTTCTTTCAGGATGGTTAATAAATCAGCGTATTGATCTTTTGACGGAACGATGATTACATCCTTATAGTTTTTGGCAGCACCTCTGATTAATGAGATTCCACCGATATCAATTTTTTCGATAATGTCCTGTAACGGAGCACCTGAAGCAACGGTAGCTTCAAACGGATATAAATCAACAATTACAAGGTCAATTTCAGGAATTTCGTATTGAGCCAATTGCTCCAAATCACTCTCGTTATCACGACGAGCCAAAATTCCACCAAATACTTTTGGGTGTAATGTTTTTACTCTACCACCTAAAATAGATGGGTAACTTGTAAGATCTTCCACTCTTTCGCAAGGAACATCTAAACTTTCGATAAAAGCTTGCGTTCCACCAGTAGAGTAAATGGTTACTCCCTTCTCGTGTAAAGTCTTAATAATTTCATCCAAACCGTCTTTGTGAAAGACAGATACCAATGCCGATTTGACCTTTTTTAACGTATTCATTTATATCCAATTAGTTCTTTAGCGCAAAAGTAAGAAAATAAGCCTTTATGGCAAAGGAGCTTTTGGCATTAAAAACGCTTATAATATTACGGATTTTTGCCCGTATAAATATGCGGCTTACATATTTATTTTTCCGGAAACCATAATTAATGGGTTATTATTTGAAGGTAAGGTTTCTGGTAGAGATTGCTTTTGCATTGAAAAGGGGTAAATAGGGATTAACAACAAAAGAGCGGATCTTATTTTAACATCTTGCAAATCAAGATCCGATCCTTTGCAGGGTTCGAATTGACTTGATTGATCACACAGAATTTACGTACTGTGGTGTTACAGGTGTCCCTACGGGACATTTCCATGGATATGGAATAAAAACGAAAAAAAGCTCACCCTAACCCTCTCCAATTTGGAGAGGGAATTATACAGGTCAATTTAGTTTGTGCCATAACCAGAAAGTTAAAAAGATTGTCTTCCTCTCCTTCAAGGAGAGGGCAGAGGAGAGGTGTTGAATATTGTAATTCAAATTCTTAACTTCAATCTGTAAAGATAAGTTTATGTCTCAAGAGAATTTTGATAACTTGTTTTATGGTGCAAATGCTACTGTTAGGCAATATGCTAAAGATTTACGTTCTCAAATGACTCCTGCTGAAAAAGTCTTATGGTTTGAGCTACGAAGTAGAAAGTTGAAAGGTCTCAAATTTAGGCGACAACATCCAATCTATTGCTTTATTGCTGATTTCTATTGTCACGAAAACAAATTGGTAATTGAGATAGATGGTGAGATTCATAAATATCAGAAACAATATGATATCAATAGAACTGCTGAATTAGAACGTTACGGAATAACAGTTATTCGATTTGAAAATGAAGAAGTATTATTTCATGTTTCAAAGGTACTAAAGAGGATAATTGAGGTTGTAGAGGAGATTCCCAAATACTAACACATCCCAACTTTCTCCTAAAGAAGAAGGAGATGTTGTTGGTGATATATATGCTTTATCTTCCTCTCCTTAAGGAGAGGAAAGAGGAGAGGTATTGATTTCTAACTTCACCAAATATTTACTCAGAACTGTCATCTGCTAAATGATGATAATGTATACAAAATGATTTACCGTGTTTTGCTTATGATAATTTAATTCATAAAATTTGAACACGATGAAAAAACTAAACTTAACCATTTTATCCATTGCCATATTCTTACTGGCTTCAAGTAACCTATCTGCTCAAAACAACGAAGGACGTTTTAATCTTAATGTAGGCGATTGGTTTAAGTATAGGGTAGATCAAACAGCAGACATTAATCCTGCAGATTCAAGTTCTGTAACCAGTCTGTTGTCATTGATGGCTGACACCAAATTTGCAATTGATGTATCCTATCAACTACAGAAGCAAGATGATAATGGAAATCAATTTTTTAAAGTAGAAGTGGAGAGGATTCGAAGTAAGGTGTATTCTGGTCAGATGGATATGTGGTTTGGTTATGATTCCTTTTATCCACCATTTACTGATGAAAAAAGGGATTTAGACCAAAAACATCAATTTTTACTTGGGATTAATCCTAATGGTGAAATTTTTCAATTGGATACGATTCATATTAATAATTCAACCATTCAATTATCAAAGATAAATGCCCAAAAGAAAAGAGGTATAGCAATAAGTTATACATTCAATTTCCCAATAAAATATCTTGGGTTTATAAATTCAATAATGGCTTTTAAACCTGCAAAATCAGGACATCAGGATTTAATTTATGGAGATAGTGATGAAAAAATGACTTTAAAAACAATTAGTTATAGTGAAAAGGGGGATTTTTCAATTTATACGATTAAAGCAGAAAAAGCGATTGAAATTGGTCAAATAATTTGCTTAACTAAAGAAAGATTGACTTATGAAAATGATTTTTGCTATTTAATAGATGCTTCTTTTCCATTACCGGGTAATACTGTTATTAAAGGAAAATTAAATGATCAGATTAATAAAGAAATAACTATTGGAGTTGAAGGAGACAGGGATGAAATTTATTTTCAAAAGAAGCATTTTATAACTCAACGTGATGGGTCGTTTGAATGCAGGCTTTTTATAGATAGACCTTACTATTTAAAGCTTGATGTTGGCAATGAATCAATGAATGCTTTTATTGAACCTAATGATACACTAGTCATTAACCAAATAGAGCAAAGAGTGGAACGAGTATCTCATTATGGCACTTTGTATGATCATCCAACTCAACTGGGATATTTGTTAAACACTAATCGTTTTGAAGGAAAAGCTGCATACAATGCCAAATTATCTGTTGAAATGGATGAGTGGTTGGGATATCCGCCAGCTCCTAAAAGTGTAGAAGATTATTTAAATTATCAGGAAACTACATCAAAATCAGTTAATCAGCTTTTCAGTCTATATAAAGGTAAAGCCAGTGAATCATGTATCAACTTTTTACGATTGAAATGGGAATTTTTTCATGCTGCAGACAAATTGTATTTTAAGGATAATCTGGAAACTACTATTAGAAGAGACCTCTATACTGCAATGAAAGACATGAAGTACAAACAGGATACAGAGTATCCAATGGGTTTCTATGCAGATGTAGATACCCTGTCGACTGTAATGCATCCATACGAATGGTGTAAGGATTATCAATCTTTTCTAGATTATTCGTTTGACTTTAAAAAAGAGCGACTGGAGATGCAGGTAGGTGGCTTAAATAATGACTTTTATAACAAATATTATTTTGCCCGTTCTGCTCTAAAAGGATATCCGCTATATAAAGCTTTATCTAAAATATTGGATGAAGGACTTCGACAAGGTTGTGCAACCGTAAAAAGAATTGAGCCATATTATCAGGATTTTATTAATAATTGTACAGATCCGGTTTTAACTGAACCTTTAATAAAGGTCCATTCTGCGGCTAAACAATTTGAGATTGGTGAAAAGTTTCCAATTGAATCTGTTCTTTTAAAAGATAGTTCCCAAATAAAAATATCTGATTACAAGGGAAAGCCGGTTTGTTTATTCATTTGGGATTCACCAAAATCATCTATAAACCATATGAAAAATGAGTTACACAAATTTAAATCCTCAGAAGTAGAATTTGTTTTTGTTGTAACCTCAGGATATCAATATGATCAAATTCCAGTAGATACTGCTATTCTTTCTCTACCCAATTTAACAATTGTTGAATTGGCAGATAATGATATTAAAGATAAGGTTGTTGCAAATAGTTCAAAGATATTCGTGCTTGATAGATGGTTACGTTTAATAGACGATAATGTTGACAATCCTTTAAATTACGTAGGTTCTAAGGATTTGGAAGAAACAATTCGAAAGGCTATTGAAGCCGAACGATTCACGAAAGATGAAAAGGCATCAATGTATAAAACAGGAGGGTGGAGCTTAGGCTCCATCCTTTTTACATTAATGATTGGTTTATGGTTTTATAGTAGAAGAGTTCAGAAGTTAAAAAGAGAAGAAGCTTTAAAGAGGCAGATCAAAGAATTGGAGATAAAAGCCATTCGATCGCAAATGAATCCTCATTTTATTTTTAATTCACTAAATTCCATTCAGTCATTGGTTAATGCACATCATTATAAAGAAACCAATATTTACCTGGCTAAATTTTCAGTATTGTTACGAGGCGTTTTGAATAACTCTGAAAAGGGCATGGTAAGTTTATCCGATGAGTTGGAAGCCGTAAAACTATATTGTGAGTTGGAACAATTGCGTTTTGAATTTGATCTTGTCATAGAAATTGCGCCAGAAATAAATGCTGATTTAATTGAAGTGCCTGGCATGATTATTCAGCCATTAGCCGAAAATGCAGTTGTACATGGTTTAGCATCTTTAGGCAGCAATGGGGTTCTTACGATTAAAATTGAGAATTGTGCAAATGGCATTTGTGTTTCTGTAACTGATAATGGAGCAGGCCTAGTTCATATAGAAAATGATAAGTTAAGCGAAAAAGGTTTTGGTTTGAAATTAATAAATGAACGACTTACTATTTTAAGTCATAAAAATTTCAAGGCCAAATTTAAAATAGAGAACAATAAAAAAGGGAAAGGTACAACTGCCACCCTTTTCATTCCTATTGATTAATAAAGAGTATGGAAAGGATAAAGAGTATTATTGTTGATGATGAACCAAAGAGTCGTAATAATTTGCGCGACTTGCTTAAAGAATATTGCCAACAAGTAGATTTAATAGGTGAGGCAGCATCGGCGGGAGAAGCCTTAAAACTCTTGAATGAGAAACAACCAGAATTGGTGTTTCTTGATATTGAAATGCCTGGAGGTTCGGGATTTGATTTGTTAAAGTCATTAAGTAAGCAATCGTTCGAAGTGATTTTTGTAACAGCCTTTGACAAGTATGGAATACAAGCTGTTAAGTTTTGCGCAGTCGATTATATTCTTAAACCCATCGACATCCTGGAATTATCTAGAGCAGTTGAGAAAGCGCATTTACAAATCAATCAGAAAAAGGAAAACCAACGATTGGCTGAGTTGGTTGCCAATTTAGATCGGTCTGATGAAGAAAAAAGATTGGCTTTACCACTATTAGATAAAATTGAATTTGTAATCATTAATCAGATCATTCGTATTGAGGCTGATGGTAATTATTCCCGAATTTTCCTCAACAATAAGCAGGAATACATGGTTTGTAAAACACTTAAGGAGTATCATGAAATACTTCAAACCTATGGCTTTTTGCGCACTCACCAATCTCACCTAATCAATACCCATCAAATAAAAGCTTACGTTAAAACTGACGGAGGTTATATTCTAATGCAGGATAATAGCAATGTTCCTATTTCTCGTCAGAAGAAAGAAGAAGTGATGAAGGTAATACTGCATAATTAAGTTTATTTCATTTTATCCTTGCTATCTCCAGAAGGAGTAGTAAGAGTCCGTATAGATTAGACATTGTGTCTTCCTCTCCTTGAGGAGAGGATAAGAGGAGAGGTGTTGAATCAATTCTGAGAAAATCTTTGCATTTGTGTTTAAAATACAGACGCCCCTGCGGGGCTTTGCTTTATCTATTACAGAGCACTCACTTACTGTGCTGTTACAGGCGTTCCTTTGGGACTGGGATTAAAATGGCATATTTCCCACTCGCCAGAGTGAGGTATTTTTAAATTTATGCAGAAATTAAAAAAGGAACGGTTCTCCATAAGCAAATTGCAAATAAAGAACCGTTTCTAACCTTTTAAAATATTCCGATATTATTCTTCTACCGGCTCATTATTTAAATGCTTAGCCAGGAATTTTTCCATGGCATTGTAAAAGTCAAAGCGGTTTTCTTCGTTGCGGAAGCCATGACCTTCATTATCTTTTACCATATATTCCACATCAATGCCGCGCTCTTTCATAGCAGCCACCATTTGATCCGATTCATCTTTGTTAACACGTGGATCGTTGGCACCCTGAGCTACGAAAAGAGCTGCTGTTATTTTATCGGCATGGAAAACGGGTGAGGCAGCGGCCAATAAAAGACTGTCTTGTACCGGATCACCAACCATTTCATATAACATTTGCTTATATGGTTCCCAATAAGGAGGAATAGTGTTCATAAAAGTAAACAGGTTACTTACTCCCACATAATCAACACCACATTTATACAAATCAGGTGTAAAAGTTAAACCGGACAGTGTTGCATAACCACCATAGCTACCGCCATAAATGGCAATGCGATCTTTATCAGCAATGCCCTGATCAATCAACCATTGAACACCGTCAGTAATATCATCCTGCATCGTTTTTCCCCATTGTTTGAATGATGATTCCCAGAATTCACGGCCATAACCTGTTGATCCTCTGAAATTCATTTGAAGAACTGCATAGCCTCTGTTTGCCAGAAACTGAATTTCGGGATTAAAGCCCCAGGTATCGCGAGCCCATGGTCCACCATGAGGGTTAATCACAACAGGCAGATTCTTCTCTTCCACTCCAACAGGTAAAGTCAGGTATCCGTGGATAGTTAAACCATCTCGCGAAGTATATTTAACAGGTTTCATTTTAGCCATTTGGTCTTCATCGAGCCATGGACTTACATCTGTTAAGTGCTTAAGATCATCACTAGCCGTGTCATAGAAATAATAGGCACCCAACGAACGATCGCTGTAGGTGCGAATCAAAAACTTATCTTCTTCTTTATTCGAACTGGTGATAAAAACTTCGTAACCTTTTAATTCACTTTCAAGCCTGTCAAAAAGTTTTTTGGTTTGCTCATCAAAGAAATGACGGCCTTGCATGTCGGTAGTATAAGTGGCAGTGGTGATAACTTTTCTTTTTTCAGAATAGTTTAATCCCTCCACATCCACCTCTGGATGACTGAACAATACTTCTGTTTCTTTAGCTGTGGCCGGATCAAAAATTACAATCTCTGCTTTATCGCGTCCAACATTTGAAGATGCATAAAGCATTTTGTTATCGAAGGTGAAAAATAGTGGATTCAGAGTCTCTTTAAAAGATGTCGTTAATATGTTTTTAAACTCATCCTCTTCACTGTCACGATAGAGTAAACTCTGGTTAATCATGTCGGTTACTGCAATAGCGGCTCTTAATTTGCCATCATGGTCGGTGATCCAGCCGGAAATATTACCAGGGTTTTCATAAAGTATCTGCATTTCTCCGGTAACGATATTGAGTCGGTACGGATCAAAAACCTGTGGATTACGTTTGTTCATGCTGATGATTACTTCATCCGGAATATCGCGTAAATCATCAATGATGCCGGTTCTAACATTCTCAAAATCGGTAAAGCAAACTGCATTGGTGCCATCCAAATCAACACCGTACAATTTAAAGTTTTCGTTACCACCATCGTCTTTTACAAAAAGAATACGTGTTTCGTTCGCCCAGAAATAACCGGCTACATCTCTGTCGGTTTCAAAAGTTATTTGAGTTGCACTGTCTTTTCCAATCTCCTGAACGAACACATTCATTCGGTTTTCATAAGGAGCTTTGTAGGAGAAATACTTTCCATCAGGAGAAATCTGGAAGCTTGTTTGATCAGGATTTTTAAAAAAATCTTCTAATGGAATGATGGGAGCTTTGTTCTCTTGTTTGGGTGATGTGGTACAACCAATCATTAACAGGGTAACCATCATCGATAAAATAAAGAAGGGGTGTTTTTTCATTTGAAATAGGTTTTAAGTGTTTTATGAAGTTATGGAAATTACAAAGAGTTTTAATTTATTTCAAGGTTGTGGCTAATAAATTAATAATTAATAGAATAGTTGAAAATTAGATAGAGCGGAATAAGTTAGATACATTGCAGTAATTATCTATAAATGATATCTGTTTCTTATTACTAATTAATCGTTTTATTCTATTAGTACATTTAATAAATATTTTGCAAACCTAAACAACATAAGCTATTTTAGTAGGGAACAAACAAAGCCCTAATGAAATACAAACTAAAACCTAAAAGAATATAGAATGCAATAATGCCATTGAAAAATAGGTGTTATTGCATTTTTTTGATTTACTAATTTAATCCCCAGAATATGAAAACCTCACTTTACATCCTTTTATTTTCAGCACTCTTAACCTCTTGTCATCAGAAACCAACAACAGTTTTGGGCTTTTCTGGTAATGGGTCTGAAATGGCAGATTTGGCTATTGAAGAAATTCCCATAACCAGACAAGAGGAGGTTATGCCACCGGCACCACCCATGCCGGAAACCCAGGTAGAAAGTGCTGTTCAACAACAGGAAAAGAAGATAATAAAAGATGGTCGCATGGGAATTAAGGTGGCAAACCTTGAAACGGCTAAAAGTAAAGTAGATACCTTGTTGCTACGCTGGCAGGGTTATTATGGTAATGAGGCCTTAAGTAATTCCAACTATCAAGCGTCTTATGATTTAACCATTCGTATTCCCAGCCGATATTTCGAATTGTTTATTACGGCATTGGAAAAAGGGGGAGGTGAAGTAGAGTATAAAAGTATAGATGCACGTGATGTTACTACCCAGTTTATTGACCTCGAAACTCGTTTGACAAATAAACAAAGCTATCTGAAACGATATAATGAGTTGCTAAAAAAAGCCAATACGGTTGAGGAAATACTTAAGATTGAAGAAAAAATCCGACGCATCGAAGAAGAAATTGAAAGTACAACTGGTACCTTAAAATACTTAAGTAGTCAGGTTGATTACAGTACTCTTAGATTAACACTGACACAGGAAAAAGAGTATATCTATGAGCCTCAAAAGCGCGATTCGTTTATGGAGCGTTTAAAAATGTCGCTATCGAAAGGTTGGTTTGCCTTTGTTGATTTTCTGTTATTTATGATCCGTTTATGGCCTTTCTGGATTCTTCTGGCTGGCATCATCTGGATATGGAAAAAATTTAGATCGAGAAAAAAGAAGAAATAGATGTTCATAAGGAAATATTGGCATTGGGCTGTTGCAATATTGCTTTTTGTTGTTTTAGCGATTTGGATAGAGTGTAGAAACTCTTACTTTTTTGATAATTATTTTAATGAGGTAGCAGTTACCAAATGTGTTACAATAGGAGAATCATTTAATGATATATCATCTTCTGTTGGTTATTTATATAAAGCAAATGGATTTGTTTATGAGGGTTCATTTAAAATAGATTCAGAACGTGTTCAATATGAAAAAGGAATTTACTATTGTGTTTATAGTAAGAAAGATGCAAAGATTAATGCTTTTATTCCGTATACAGATATTGAGAAAGTACAAATAATTAAAAAAGATAAAGTATTGCTTAAAAAATACTTGGATAGATCTCAAAAGGCAAGATACTTGAGAAAGAACAATCGACTGAATTAATCACCTAAATGAAAACCATCTTTGTAAAGTATAGCGAATCAGTTATTCTAATTATAGTAGCACTTGCCATTTATTTCGTTAGTCGAAATCCTGAGATATATGGTGTTGAAAATACTAATCTTATTAAAGGCAGATTAAGTGACAATCCAGCAAAAGGAGTGCATGATGAAGACTATAAATACATAGGATTGTGGATTGCCGGATATGATGATTTATTTGAATTTTCAGGTTGTTCATATAATTCTCGTATAGCCAAAGAAGTTTTAAAACTTCAGAAAGGTGATGAAGTAGTACTTCATACTCAATTCAAAAGTTCATCAATTACTATACCCTGGAAAGGGAAAAAATACAGAACGTATAAAATATGTGATGCTTATTGTTCAAAATCAGGAACGATAATAACATTTGATCAGTTTAACGAATGTAATAACAGATTGGTAAATAAATTAATTCCGGGTCTTTGCCTGGGGTTATTGTTAATTGGTCTTTATAAAATAATCCGAAAGGTAAAAGATGATCAGAATACAAAGGAGCTAATTGTTTCGAATTATGCATCAACAAAACCGGAGAGCGAAGATGTAATTAAACTAAAACCTGATAGATTGTCATTTCTAATTCGTAAGAGTTATTACTCAATTGTATTTATCGGATTTGGAATTTATAAGCTGTACCCTATTAACAGTCAAGATTTAGATGTTTTAGGAATTGCTGCCTTTACACTTGGGATTTTATTAATACCAGCTTTTCTCATTCTGCATCAAGGAATATTTTATATTGTTGATCCCAATGGGGTTTATATTAAAGAGAAAAGTATTTTCTTCCAGAATGAATCTGAGTTTACTTCATATACTGCCATAAAGGAAGTGAGTTGTCGGCAGAATCTTTTCGAATATGCTAAAAACATCGGTTCGGTATATATTGATACAGGCGAAACGGATGAAAATTACAATACCATTTACTACAAACTTATTGGCATAAAAAACCATCGTGATATTGCAAAAATCATTCTTAAAAGAGCCAACTTATCTGGAGCAAACTGATAGTAAATATTCCAATCGACCATATCGAACCATTTGATATTTAAGATTTTCAGGTCGTTTATTACCGAAATATTCTGCATTGATTTTTGATTAAGTAATACGTTCACTTGTAGTTAAAATAGATCTGTATGTCGAATTTGTTTGTCCTCAAGACCTTTGAAAAATACTTTTGATTCAGGTTTAAATATTGATAAGGACAAACAATATTTTGTATTTGATTCATTAGTCCGTTAACTCGGGCTGATGAATTTCTTATTCGACAAACAGCATCATCATGAATAAACATCGCATCATTATATTATTAGGATTGCTAATTTTTTCCATTGTGGCTACCAAGGCATGCGAATTAACACTTAAGGTTAGTGGAGAAGCAAAAGAAACCTATCATGAAGGGGAAGTGGTAATTGTTGAGGTAAAATTGGTTTTTACACATCGCGCATGTCCATTGGCCGTTAAGGATACCAAATTTCAATATCAGGGAGTAAAAATTCTGGCAGCTACCGAGTGGCATAAGGTCTCGGATATGGAATATACCCGCAAGCTTAAGGTACAGGTCCTGAAACCAAAGAATGATAAGGAAAAGGAGCCTCAGATTACAGCTATTCGCTCCTGCGATAAAGAAGGTGGCATGGGAAGTATTGTTATTAAAAGAGGTTGATTTTGAAGCGGCTCATTTTCATAATAGCATTTGGATTGATTCTGATTTCTCAGGTTGTATCATCACAATCTAATGATGAGCAGCTGGCGAATGATTGTTCTGTGCAGAGTGAGAAATGTGCCGATTGCTCGTATGCTGTTGATGGAAATTCAACCGGAAGAGCCAGCCAAACAATTGTTTTGTCGGTTCTGGTCGCTTTGGTTTCAGTCTATTTATATAAAACGAAGAAAAGAAAATATTATGCAGTTGCTGGCGCATTAGTTGTCACTGTCCTGCTGGTATCTTCCTTTGTTCCTCATTCAAGCAGGGAAAAAGAAGAATGTATAGTATTGGCTGATGCTTCAGCGCCTGATGAATTTGTAACTGCAGGAGATGAATTTATTTCGTTGGATGAAAGCGGGGATAATTTTACCGAATTTAAAACATCAGGAGAAGAGTTTTCGAGTATTGATGGAGATGAATTTATTGAGTCCGGTACAGAGTTCTCTGCAATTAGTAATGATGATTTTGTAGCCAGTGAAAGTAATGAAGAGTCAACAGGTTTATTAACGGAGTCGGATAAAAATTTGCTGATTGAGCTGGGAGTTCTATCGCTATTAACCATTGTAGTTGGTCTGATGGTTAACAATACTCAATTTCAAAAGCTACGCCCTTTCTTTTTGCTCGCTATGCTGGTATGGTTAGGATTTATTAAAGGTGGCTGTCCATGTATGATTTCATCTTTTCAAAATCTGATACTTTTTTTCGCGGGTTTGAATATTAAATGGATATCACTTTTATGGTTTTTAGGGTTAATACCTTTAACCTATTTCTTTGGACGTGTTTGGTGCGGATGGTTGTGTCATTTGGGTGCATTTCAGGAATTTATTTATTCTGCAACCAAACTTGATTTACTCAAAAAAGAAAAGCATCAAAAGGTATTACGATTTGTTCAGATTGCTTTTTTCGCCTTATTGCTTTTACAGCTTATTATCACTAAAACAAATATATATATCCATTACGATCCTTTTAAAGTGGCCTTTAACCTGTTTTCGGCCAATGTTACAGGATATGTTTTGCTGGTAGTTTTATTGCTCTCATCGGTATTGATCTACCGTCCGTTCTGTCAATCGGTTTGTCCGGTTGGATTGGTTTTGGGTTGGGTGAGTCTTATACCCGGAGCCAGAAGAATATCAAAAAATGCATCGTGCATCGATTGCGTTAAATGCAGTCGCCAATGCAAAAGTCACGCATTGCTTTATGAGAATAAGAAAAGCATGTTAGATGTTTCAAATTGTATTGCCTGTGGCGACTGTCTTGATTCCTGTAGTAAAGATGCATTATCATTTACTACGCTTAAAAAGGTTTAAAAACAACATTTGTCTTTTGGGGAGATGAACAAATTTATTTTACTAACAATATTGACTGCATTTAGTACTTTGCTGAATGCACAGTGGAACTGTCGAAGCAGGTTAGGTGCTTTTTTAAAGCCTGTTGGCCAGTCAAACCTAATGTGGGCAGCTGAGGTGGAGACATCTCAGGGATACCTCACCAATAGCCATATTGCCAATGGGATGACATTTTTAGGTCTGGATTATTCAACAAATCATTCAACTTTCTATTTTGAAGGCGGGGTAAAGTACTGGCGTCAGAAAGATCTGGAGACTGATTATTTGTTTAGCAATCATCGTTTTGGTTTACGTGAGGCTTTTTATAAGTATCAGAATGATCAATCAAATTTGATGATCGGATTGCATTCTGCTACCCTCAATGATCATTATTTATTGAATGAAAGGATGCTGGGTGTGAGTTATAAATACTCAGGTAACCAATGGAAAATAAATTTTTCACTGGGTTCAGTGTCCAACGACTTTGCGCGTAACGGAACTTTTTGCAGCACCTGTTATTTATATGATATTATTCCCGACCGAACGGTTAATAGCATAGGTTCCGATCTGTGGAAAACCAACCTGGCTGCCTTCACTTTAAGTTTCTTACCGGGAAAATCTTCTGATTCTGATGAATTTAGTTCTGAAGGCTTAGGTGATGAATTCAGCTCAATGAATGAATTCGAAACAAACAGTTCGTTTAAGGTTAGCGAATTAGGTTGGGCTGTATATACCGAGTTTGGTTCGCAGGTTGAAACGTCTTTCCTATCAACCGGATTATTTGCGGATGTTTCCTGGGGTGAAAATTTGAGTTTTAAACCTGAAATATTGTATCAGTCCGGACAAAATAATCAGGGTATCATCTATGACATGAAGCTGCAAAAAGATTTTATATGGGGGAATATGCAAAAATCATCCTTGCTTTTTAATTACTATGATTTCACCGATATATCTGCCGATGCGAATGTTTTAAATCGGTTTAGTAATATTCTTGCAGGCGAAGTTCTTCGACTGGATGCTACTGATATGCCAATATTTCTTACTTCGGTTAAACATACCTTTCCAAAAGTAAAAACACATTTTAAACTTCAATATGCCTGTTCAAATCAGATCTCTTCGATGCAGGAAGTGGATCTGCAATGTGGAAAGATATTTTTTAAACATCTGCAGGCTAGTGCAATTATGGGCTACATCAAAAGTGACCTGATTGAGAATGACGACCATGCCGTTTTAGGGCGACTGGAACTACGATTTAATTTTTAAGAAGTAATCAAGCAACTAAAAAGTGAGCAAATGGAAAATAAATCATTTAACCGTCGCGAATTTTTATTAAAGTTAGGTAAAGCAGGTGTTTTACTCACTTTGCCACCTTTACTAAAAGCCTGTAGTGAAAGTATGTATGGCGATTACTTTGTGAATGTATCGTTGTGCACCGGTTGCGAGGAATGTCTAGATGTATGTTATTACAACGCAATCAATATAACAGGTGCAATCAATTACTCTATCGATGAATTGGAGTGTATTTCATGCACGCTTTGTTCCAATGCATGCCCAGAGAGTGCTGTTAAAGTTACACCGGCTGTTTTTACCATCAATGCTGATAATTGTAACGAATGTAACATGTGCTCTGAAGTGTGTACTTACAATGCAACACTTATTGCTGTTAAAACCTATAGTATCAACGATGATAACTGCACAGATTGCGGCAACTGTCTTGAGGTATGTGATCAGAATGCGATCAGTTTAAATGCATCAAATATTACTTATAAACCTGAGTTCGATATAAGAGAATTCTTAAAACAGAGCTAATTGCCCATAAGTTGGCTCTGTTTCATATTTAATTGAAGGTTTTTTCGGTAAGAA